>NZ_JALIHH010000242.1:0-754 GCF_022869435.1 Aeromonas sp. LsrichE-8G | reverse complement strand
CACCCCGGCGCCGTCGCTACACAACACCGCATCTGACGAGACAAGGGGTGTCAAAACAGCTATCACCGTCTCGGCATTCATTTTCTCCAACTGAAAATCCGCATGGTGACCAGCCCGGTCCTGAACCACCATCACCGGGATGTAATCCGGCCCTGTGCCTCGGGTACGGCCTTTGCCCCCACGGTGGCGGGCCGGGCGGGGCAAACCACGTTGCCCTTTAAACGACTCCAAGAAGAAGGTCTCATCAACCTCGACGATACCCCCTTCCCGTGCCGCCTGGTGACTCGCCATGGCTTTCAGGAAGCGGTGACGCCACAAGAAGGCGGTATTTTTACAGACTCCGCAGCGGACGGCAGCCTGTCGGACGGTCAGACCGTCGATGAGGGCCTGGGCGTAGTCTTCCCAGCATTGTGCCTTGCGAAGTCGAGCCAGAGGCGTCTTGGTGAGAACGGAACTGGTGCGCAGACACTGCTTGCAGCGATAACGACGCAGCCCTCGACTCCAACCCCAGGGAGCCAACTGCGTAGCCTCGGCCTGACAGTGAGGGCAACATCGACAAGCGGGGAGTTGAGCGGCCAGCGAGGTGATTGGGTGAGGGGTAGTGAGTTCATGTTGCGCGAGGCGACGCTGGCGCATGGTGAGCTGTGGAAAGAGAGACAGTAGATGTTGAAAGGCTTGGGTATCCATGATGGAGGCCCTCAGGGTGATGACCTACTTCAAGGTTAGCCTTTCAACATGTAATTGGGACAGCGCC
>NZ_JALIHH010000241.1:1139-1619 GCF_022869435.1 Aeromonas sp. LsrichE-8G | reverse complement strand
GCCGGTGTCCCGCCGAAAAACTCAAAGGCACGGACATGGCTTTGCAGCCAGTCCGGCAGTGACTGTGACCAGGTGGCCTCGGCAAAGGTGTAGTTGGACGCACCGAGCACGGCGACAAAGACTTGTGCCTGACGGACCTCACCCGTAGTCGGCGACACGATGGGCACCGTGGGCCCGCAGTAGTCGATAAAGAGCTTTTCCCCCGCCTTGTGGATCTGGCGCATGGAGCGCTTTTGCAACTGACACCAGGACTTGTAACGGTCACAGAACTGGGAGTAGCTGTAACAGCTATTGGGATAGCGCTGGGTGTACTCCTCCCAGAGCAGCTGTTTGGAGACCCCCTTGCGCTTGAGCTCCTGATGGACAGAGGGCCAATCCGGCACAACATGGCGGGCCGAGATGGTGGTATCGGCCTGCGGATAGAACAGGGCAGCCAGTCGGCCATCATCAAGCTCGGTAGGTAAGGGCCAGGTAAGGCCC
>NZ_JALIHH010000241.1:0-928 GCF_022869435.1 Aeromonas sp. LsrichE-8G | reverse complement strand
ATTGCAATCCTCTTGGCAGACATAGGCTCTTCCCTGGCAAAAGGGAGAGCGTATCAAAGGTTTTTAAATCAATGCGTTAAGGATGATTCTGGTGAATGTGAACAGTGATTCCGGGATGTTGAACACTGTTTCCGGAAAGGAGGGGCAAAGTGTTCAGGTTGAGCCGGAATGAGCGTTCACATTGGTCCGGAAATGGTGTTCACGTTGAACCGGAATCGGTGTTCATGATCGGCCGGAATATGCAGCTGGCGGCAGCTGTGATTTCTGCCAATCCGGCAGCCTGCGTACCGCCCTCTATGAGACGCTCACCGCCTATCCCGCCGCAGGAGGAGAGCAGTGCAAGGGGTTGGGGAAATAGAAATCAGGAATAAAAAAAATCGCAGCCGAGGCTGCGATTTTTAGTGGTTTGCCGAAGCCTCGGCATCCTGCGGTCTGATCCCCTCTCCCCTTGGGGGAGAGGGTCAGGGTGAGGGGAGCTAACGTCATTCTCCGGCTGAATGCCGTCCAACGCCTTAATGGCATGGCTTCGCCATGCAGGACACGAGGGCCTTGCCCTCGAAGGGATTTCGCCACCGCTACGCGGCTTGGCGAGTGACTTTTGAAAGACCAAAAGTCTTCTCCCCCGGTAAACCGCCCGCTTCGCGGGTTCCCTCGTCTCGTCCAACGGGTCGGACGGAGCGCCGCAGACGGCACTTTGGCCTACGCCATCCATGGCTTCGGCCAAAGCCCGCTTCGAACATCCTTGTTCTCGCGCCAAATCGGGGTCGAGCAGTGCTCGGGAGGGTGCGAATAAGCGGGGAAATTCTTCTCGGCTGACTCAGTCATTTCATTTTTTCAGTTTGAGCCGATCTTTTCTCCCGTAAATGCCTTGAATCAGCCTATTTAGACCGTTTCTTCGCCATTTAAGGCGTTATTCCCAGTTTTTAGT
>NZ_JALIHH010000240.1:0-293 GCF_022869435.1 Aeromonas sp. LsrichE-8G | reverse complement strand
GCTGCGTAAATCATCAGGCTACAGGTCATCACCATGAGCAACGCTTCAATCCGCTCCGGCTTTTTCAGGTACAGTGAGGAGGTTAAAAACTCCGGGCTCTTGAGAAAACGAAAGCCCCGTTCGACATTCTGCTGCGCTTTATAGGTAGCCAAAAGTTCGGCCATGGTCAGCGTATCGCTGTGGTCATTGGTCGCCAGGATGAACACCCCGGTCTGGTTGCGGGCCTCTTCAACGCAAGCCAGGCTAGTTGCCGCCAACCCAGTGATTTGAAACTGATGGCCAATTGGCTCTTC
>NZ_JALIHH010000239.1:0-293 GCF_022869435.1 Aeromonas sp. LsrichE-8G | reverse complement strand
CTTGCCGCTGATCTCGGTGTGGCTGATGGTGCCGTCGTTGTTCACGTCTTCGGTGATGACCACGGTCGGCGCACCGGTCGCGGTGGTGTCGCCCATGGTGGCGCTGTCGCTGCCCGGCAGCGAGACGTTGCCCGCCGCGTCCACGAGGGTGGCGGTCACGGTCAGCGTCACCCCGTCCGCCGGACGGTCAAACTCGTAACCCACCTTGCCCGCCGTGATGTCGGCATCGGTCAACAGGCGGTCGGCCTGGCCGCTCACCTTGAGGGTGTCCCCGGCCTTGGCATCGCCCGGCA
>NZ_JALIHH010000238.1:0-650 GCF_022869435.1 Aeromonas sp. LsrichE-8G | reverse complement strand
TGCCCGGCTGCTTGGCTGACGGTCGCGTTTTTAATTTTTCCTTCAACTGGCTGGGACTGGCGAAACTTGACCCACGCCAGCCCGGCAGGAAGCTTCACGCGACCTTTTTCAAGGCGGCAATACTTGTCAAAGTTGACGAAGCGGATCGAGTCGCGGTTGTCGCTTTTCTTCTTGAAAACGGGAGCCTTGGCAGCGAGTTTTTTATCAAAGCAGCGCATCCACGCGCCGTGCAAGTCTTTGAGTTTCTGCTGGAGGTTGTCGGTATATGCCTCGGTCAGAAAGGCCATTTCTGGGTCTTTCTTCCAACTGGTGAGCATCCGGTTCAGCTCGAAGGCAGAAGGTAGTTTTTCGCCAGCATCCAGAATGCGCTTTGTCTCTGCCAGCCCGTGATTCCAGACATAACGAGCACAACCGCCCAACTGGTGCAGGCGTTGCGCTTGTTGGGCTGTCGGTTCGAGTCGGAATTTGTAGGCTTTCAGAATTTGCATTTAGCGCTCAGTGTGCAGCATTATTGCCATATCTATTAAGCCCGATTGAGTGACAGAATGCAATTCACTAAAATTAATAAATCACGCCATGCGGCCTACGCTTTGCACGTACATTTGGTGTTTATCACCAAGTATCGAAAGCCGATATTGGGGGATCTGCAT
>NZ_JALIHH010000026.1:0-704 GCF_022869435.1 Aeromonas sp. LsrichE-8G | reverse complement strand
CCCCCGGTGTCAGAATAGTTGTCGCCTAATCTGAATAATCTAAATGTGAAGACCGGGGGCGGATAAAGAGTGTCGAATGGCTCGTTATTCAAGTGAGCGCAAGGCTGCTTTGCTCAAGAAGCTGCTGCCGCCCATCAATATGTCGGTGGCCGAGTTGGCTCGGCAGGAAAACATCAGCGAGGTCACTCTGTATAATTGGCGCAAACACGCCAAAGACGGAGGGTCTCCTGTGCCCGGGGACAACAAACTGACCGATGAATGGCCCGCCGAGGCCAAGTTCGCCGTCGTGCTGGAAACCGCTGCGCTTTCCGAGATTGAACTCAGTGAGTACTGCCGCCGTAAGGGTCTCTATCCCGAGCAAGTCCAGCAATGGCGCCAAGCCTGTATTCTGGGCCAGCAATCCGCTCGTACCTTACAACAGGCGGAGAAGGCACAGGCCAAAGCGGACAAGAAGCGTATCCGGCAACTGGAGCAAGAGCTGCGGCGCAAAGACAAGGCCCTGGCCGAGGCGGCAGCTCTGCTGATATTGCAAAAAAAGCTCGATGCCTACTGGAGCAACGTCGACGAGGACAACTGACCTCGTTGCCAGAGCGGCAGCAATACGTTGCATGGTGGCGCGAAGCGCTTGAAGCTGGCGCCCGCAAGCATCCTGCGGCCGAGGTGTTGGGGCTGAGTCTGCGCACGCTCCAGCGCTGGTTGGCCGG
>NZ_JALIHH010000237.1:0-375 GCF_022869435.1 Aeromonas sp. LsrichE-8G | reverse complement strand
CGGTCGGCCTGGCCGCTCACCTTGAGGGTGTCCCCGGCCTTGGCATCGCCCGGCAGGCTCACTTCCACGTCCACCTTGCCGCTGATCTCGGTGTGGCTGATGGTGCCGTCGTTGTTCACGTCTTCGGTGATGACCACGGTCGGCGCGCCGGTCGCGGTGGTGTCGCCCATGGTGGCGCTGTCGCTGCCCGGCAGCGAGACGTTGCCCGCCGCGTCCACGATGGTGGCGGTCACGGTCAGCGTCACGCCGTCCGCCGGACGGTCAAACTCGTAACCCACCTTGCCCGCCGTGATGTCGGCATCGGTCAACAGGCGGTCGGCCTGGCCGCTCACCTTGAGGGTGTCCCCGGCCTTGGCATCGCCCGGCAGGCTCACT
>NZ_JALIHH010000236.1:0-379 GCF_022869435.1 Aeromonas sp. LsrichE-8G | reverse complement strand
GGTGACAATCTTGGCGATAGGTAAGACTGGGGCACGGCCAGCCGGTAAGGCTTCTAGCGCATCTATGCCTTCATCTCGATACCACCGAAGCCAACGACCGATGGTCGAGCGCGCAGCGCCGGTAAGGTGATGAACATCGGTGATCGTGCGTCCTTCATGTAACAGCAAGATGGCCATCAAGCGACGAGCATGTCCTTTATCACGGGTGGCATGGATGATTTTGTGAATGCGGCGCCGTTGTGGTCGTGGCAGAGGTGGTAGGATAGGCATCAACTCAGTCCTTTGGGTGTGGCTTGTTTTGTTTAGCGACTAATC
Organism: Aeromonas sp. LsrichE-8G; assembly: GCF_022869435.1. Lineage (NCBI taxonomy): Bacteria > Pseudomonadati > Pseudomonadota > Gammaproteobacteria > Aeromonadales > Aeromonadaceae > Aeromonas > Aeromonas sp. LsrichE-8G. The sequence continues at coordinate 64 of NZ_JALIHH010000236.1, read as the reverse complement.
AGATCGCACAAACTGGACTGAGTTCCCTTCCTCCGGTGATCTACTATTCGGAACAGCTATTTAG
>NZ_JALIHH010000235.1:0-348 GCF_022869435.1 Aeromonas sp. LsrichE-8G | reverse complement strand
GCAATGCTGTTCACTTAAGCGGAGCCGCATTGCGATTTACCGGAAAACGGGTCTTTGATATCTTCACCGCCCTGGGTCTCGATGGCCTGGGGCGTTTTTCTATGAACATGACGCCTATGCAGCCCCGCAACTCCGCCAACCTCCGTGGCGTATGGGCTGGCGATAACGCGCCCGCCATCACTGCCATCTGGTTCGCGATGAACTGACAGGCAAACTTAAAGCTCACCTCATTGGGCGCTCGCTGATGGGCTACGGCGGCCTGGCTGGCCTCCCGCCTGACCAGATTGTATCCAAGCAGCAATCCCCACAGCTCCTGATAGACCAAGTCCACTTTCTTGCTTCTCAGCG
>NZ_JALIHH010000025.1:431-17227 GCF_022869435.1 Aeromonas sp. LsrichE-8G | reverse complement strand
GAATATAAGCAGGCATGGCGAGGCGGTCAGGTGTTGGCGATAAACCCGGCCTACACGAGCCAGCAGTGCGCCTGTTGTGGGCATACTGCGAAGGATAACCGCCAGACGCAAAGCCAGTTTAAATGCGCTGCGTGTGGTTATGAGGCAAACGCCGATGTGAACGGCGCTCGCAATATTTTAGCGGCGGGACACGCCGTTTTAGCCTGTGGAGGCGCGGTGCAATCAGGCCGCCCGATGAAGCAGGAACCCGGTACTGCGCGAGCAGCTATCACCCAGTAATGGGAATCCCCCTCCTGTGACGCGAAGCGCTAAGGTGGGGGAGGATGTCAAGCTCGCACCCCTGATAGGGATTGATGGAGCGACTGAAGGGAAGATCCGGCGAATCGTTGTAGCTGATGATGCTGCGGGCGCTGATCTCCGTCACCTCGGTGCGGGGAGCGCTGGCGGCAAATGCCGCGTCCCAGTCGCTCTGACTCCAGCCGTCGTCAACGGTTTCTATTTGCGGGCCGCTGAAGCGGTGCTCGACATTGTGGTTCGCGCCTCGTCCTGCCATCACATCACCAATGCACTGTTTATATATACAGTTATTTTGCTGTGTCGCCCGTCAAACTGCAAGTTCGCAAAGAGCGACCCCATGAAAGAGGGTGAACCCAGGTGATCTCCTGCTTGATCTGTTGCTACATTTCGTTTACATAGACGAAATGCGAACCAGATCACGGAAAATGTCATGCAACCTACTATCGCCCGCTGGCTCTTCATCGCCCTCATTGCGCTGGTCATCTGGCGTCTGATCCCGCTCTCCACTGAGCAGGAGCTGGCGGCGGCCAACCGCGCCTGGCGGACAGGGCACTTTGATGAGGCGACCCGGATCTGGACGCCGCTGGCGGAGCAGGGCCAGCCACGGGCACAGGCGCTGATGGGTTGGAGCCATGAAGTGGGGCAGGGGAGCGAGCAGGATATGGATCGCGCCATCCGACTCTATCGTCAGGCTGCGCAGGCGGGGGACGCTTTCGGCCAGTATCGGCTGGGAGAGGTCTATCTGCGCGGGGCCGGGGTGAAGCGGGATCTGCACGAGGCGTTTCGCTGGATGGAGCTGGCAGCCAGGAACGGTGATGTGCCCGCCATGCTGAAGGTGGGCATCCTGCAACTGATGGGGGTCAACGGGCGGGTTGAACTGGCCGAGGCGAAGCAGTGGCTCTATCAGGCCTCGCAAAAGGGCAACAAGATGGCACTCCAGGTGTTGCAGGAGATGGCGCTGGCCGAGGAGGGGCGCAGCGCCTTCGATTTCAATGGCCACTCTTTTCTGAACGCCGGTTAGGGATCAACGGCTGGCGGTGACTTTGCCGGGCGTCACGTCGGTGACATAGAGGGTACTGCGCTCGGCACTGTGGACGATGCTGCATACCTCCCGCTTGCTGCCATCGCCCAGGATCACCAGCTCACCGATATGGACGGGACAGTGAGTCGTGAGAAGGTGATCCGGATGAACCAGCTTTTCTGCATGCTCCGGAAATGAAATGTCGTAGGTGTACATCATGCTCTCCTTGCTTTGGCTGACGCCTCAATCTGGTACAGGGTATGGCAGCAGAAGGGCGCCCTCGCAAGTAGGACAGGTTGACACCCGCGCTTAGACGGTATGCAAAATCGCCAAGACAGCTTGTCTGGGTTGTCGCGTCTGATACAATCCCCCGCTGTACCTCTCAATGGATGGCCTTGCACACGCCATATGGTGTGCCACTGCCGTGTACCAACCGTATTGTGAACGGTGAAACTCGGGAGTGAACAGCTGGACATGAAAGGGTTTCTCCAACCTGCATGTGGCCTTTGGTAGGGGTCACCACTGTATAAGGAAACACCTAATGCCAATCATTACTCTGCCTGACGGCAGCCAACGTCAATTTGCCCACGCCGTTTCCGTCATGGATGTGGCCGCGGACATCGGTCCCGGTCTCGCCAAGGCGTGCATTGCCGGTCGGGTAAACGGTGAACTGGTGGATGCCTGTGAGCTGATCGAAACCGATGCCTCCCTGGCCATCATCACCGCCAAAGACGAAGAAGGTCTGGACATTCTGCGCCACTCCTGTGCTCACCTGCTGGGTCATGCCATCAAGCAACTCTGGCCCCAGACCAAGATGGCCATCGGTCCCGTCATCGACAACGGTTTCTACTATGACATCGATCTCGACCGCACCCTGACCGACGAAGATCTGGCTGCCCTGGAAGAGCGCATGCTGGCGCTGGCCGCCAAGGATTACGACGTCATCAAGAAGAAGGTCTCCTGGCAGGAAGCACGTGACGTGTTCGAAGCCCGTGGCGAGACCTACAAGGTCGAGATCCTGGATCAGAACATTGCCCGTGATGACCAGCCCGGTCTGTATCATCACGAAGAGTACATCGACATGTGTCGCGGCCCGCACGTGCCCAACATGCGTCATTGCCACCACTTCAAGTTGCAGAAGATGTCCGGCGCCTACTGGCGCGGCGACTCCAACAACAAGATGCTGCAGCGCATCTACGGCACCGCCTGGGCCGACAAGAAGCAGCTCAAGGCCTATTTGCAGCGTCTGGAAGAGGCCGCCAAGCGCGACCACCGCAAGATCGGCAAGCAGCTCGACCTGTACCACATGCAGGAAGAAGCGCCGGGCATGGTGTTCTGGCACAACGATGGCTGGACCATTTTCCGCGAGCTGGAAACCTTCATCCGTGGCAAGCTCAAAGAGTACGACTATCAGGAAGTGAAAGGCCCCTTCATGATGGATCGCGTGCTGTGGGAGCGTTCAGGTCACTGGGAAAAATACGCCCAGGCCATGTTCACCACCCAGTCCGAAAACCGCGAGTACGCCATCAAGCCGATGAACTGCCCGGGTCACGTGCAGATTTTCAACCAGGGTCTGAAATCCTACCGCGATCTGCCGCTGCGCATGGCCGAGTTCGGCTCCTGCCACCGCAACGAGCCGTCAGGCTCCCTGCACGGCCTGATGCGGGTACGGGGTTTCACCCAGGATGACGCCCACATCTTCTGTACCGAAGAGCAGATCATGGAAGAGGTGTCTGCGTGCATCCGCATGGTCTATGACGTCTACGGCACCTTCGGTTTCGAAAACATCGTGGTCAAGCTCTCGACCCGTCCGGAGCAGCGTATCGGCTCTGATGAAGCCTGGGATCGTGCCGAGGCCGCGCTGGCCGAGGCGCTGGAACTCAACGGCCTGAAGTACGACCTGCAACCGGGCGAGGGGGCTTTCTACGGTCCCAAGATCGAGTTCACCCTGCACGATTGCCTTGATCGTGCCTGGCAGTGTGGTACCGTGCAGCTCGACTTTGCCCTGCCGGGCCGTCTTGGCGCCACCTATGTGGGCGAAGACAACGAGCGCCACATCCCCGTGATGATCCACCGCGCCATTCTGGGCTCGCTGGAGCGCTTCATCGGGATCCTGACGGAAGAGTACGCCGGTCTGTTCCCGACCTGGCTGGCACCGACTCAGGCCGTGGTCATGAATATCACGGATAACCAGGCCGATTATGCGGTGAAAGTTGCCAAGGCATTGAATGATGCGGGCCTTCGCGCAAAAGCGGACTTGAGAAATGAGAAGATTGGCTTTAAAATCCGCGAGCATACTTTGAAGCGAGTACCCTTCATGCTGGTCTGCGGCGACAAAGAAGTAGAAGCCGGCAAGATTGCAGTGCGTACTCGTAAAGGGGCTGACCTGGGCTCTTATCCTGTTGAAGAGCTGATTGCTCTGTTGACCCAGGAAGTTCAGACCCGCGGACAAAAGAAAGTGGAGGAATAAGCTATAAAAGGCGGAAAAAAACTGGGCAAGCAACCGCAAGCCCGCGCTCACCGGATCAATGAAGAGATCCGTCTGAAAGAAGTTCGTCTGACTGGTCTGGATGGTGAAGCCATTGGCATCACCTCCATTCAGGATGCGCTGAACTTGGCCCTTGAGGCAGGAGTGGATCTGGTCGAGATCAGTCCGAACGCTGAGCCGCCCGTTTGCCGGATCATGGATTACGGCAAATTCCTCTACGAAAAGAGCAAGACCACCAAAGAACAGAAGAAAAAGCAGAAAGTCGTCCAGGTCAAGGAAATCAAATTCCGTCCTGGCACCGACGAAGGCGACTATCAGGTAAAACTACGCAACCTGGTTCGCTTTCTGGAAGACGGGGACAAGGCAAAGGTCACCCTGCGCTTCCGTGGTCGTGAAATGGCCCACCAGGATCTTGGTATCAAGGTTCTCGAGCGCGTCAAGAACGATCTGGAAGAGCTGGCCGTAGTCGAATCGTTCCCGAAAGTCGAAGGCCGTCAAGCTGTGATGGTCCTCGCACCCAAGAAGAAATCTTAAGGCCCACAAGAAATTGACTCATGGGGCTGGCCCCATGAGTCGGTTCGCCTTGCGATTTTGTTGTCACTCACAATGCGGAGTATGAAATGCCGAAGATGAAAACCAACCGGGGCGCCGCAAAGCGCTTCAAGAAGACTGGCTCAGGTCGCTTCAAGTGCAAGCACAACCACCTGCGTCACATCCTGACCAAGAAGAGCAGCAAGCGTAAGCGTCAGCTGGGACCGAAGTTCTTTGTTTCCGCTGCCGACCACAAACGTGTTGTCGCTTGTCTGCCGTACGCATAAGGGGGGATGTGAAAAATGCCAAGAGTTAAACGTGGTGTGACCGCTCGCGCTCGTCACAAGAAAGTAATGAAAGCCGCCAAGGGTTACTACGGCGCCCGTTCCCGTGTCTACCGCGTAGCGGTACAAGCGGTAACCAAAGCTGGTCAGTATGCCTACCGTGACCGTCGCCAGAAGAAGCGTCAGTTCCGTCAACTGTGGATTGCGCGTATCAACGCTGCAGCCCGTCAGAACGGTCTGTCCTACAGCCGTCTGATCGACGGTCTGAAGAAGGCTTCCATCGAGATCGATCGCAAGATCCTGTCCGATATCGCCGTTCACGACAAGCTGGCTTTCACCGCCCTGGTTGAAAAAGCTAAAGCAGCTCTGGTCTAATCCAGCTCTGTTATAAAAATAAAGGAGGCTCAGGCCTCCTTTTTTGTTGCTCATTTTTGAGCGTAGGCAGGTAGCATGCCAGGTTCATGAATGCTTTATCCTTCCATATGCCAACAAACTAGAACAAACGACGCTTGTCTTAATCCTGTTGCATCTGGCTTGTGGCTTTATCCATATAACAAAATGATTTGCAGGGAGAAAAGCCCGTCATAACTATGGTCAGCCAAGGGGCTTTTTTTGTATTATTCCCCTCTTGACCTTATTTAGCCTAAAGGCTCCTGTTCCGGGAGTGGTGACGAGGAAGACATGCAACAGCTTGAAGAAGTAGTCGGCCAGGCCAAGGCCGAAATTGAGGGCGTGAGCGACATCGCCGCCCTCGACGAAATCCGGGTCAAATATCTGGGTAAAAAGGGCTTTTTTACCGAGCAGATGAAGGGACTGGGTGCCCTGTCCGCTGAAGAGCGTCCCGCAGCGGGCGCCGTGATCAACCAGGCCAAACAGCAGGTTCAGGATGCCCTAAACGCGCGTCGTGAAGCCCTCGAAGTCGCCGTGCTGAACCAGAAGCTGGCCGCCGCGACCATCGACGTCAGCCTGCCGGGCCGCCGCATCGAGAATGGCGGTCTGCACCCGGTGACCCGCACCATCGAGCGCATCGAGCGCCTGTTTGGCGAGATGGGCTTCAAGGTTGCCCGTGGTCCCGAGATTGAAGATGGCTTCCACAACTTCGATGCGCTGAATATCCCGGCTCACCACCCGGCGCGTACCGATCACGACACCTTCTACTTCGATCCTGATCTGATGCTGCGTACCCACACCTCCGGTGTGCAGATCCGCACCATGGAACATCAGCAGCCGCCGATCCGCATCATCGCGCCGGGCCGCGTCTATCGTAACGACTACGACATGACCCACACCCCGATGTTCCACCAGGTCGAAGGCCTGCTGGTTGACGAGCATGCCAGCTTCACCGAGTTGAAAGGCATCCTGCACGACTTCCTGCGCAACTACTTCGAGGAAGACTTGACGATTCGCTTCCGTCCTTCCTATTTCCCGTTCACCGAGCCGAGCGCCGAAGTGGACGTGATGGGCAAAAACGGCAAGTGGCTGGAAGTGCTGGGCTGCGGCATGGTGCACCCGAACGTGCTGCGTTCGGTCGGCATCGATCCGGAAAAATACTCCGGCTTTGCCTTCGGCATGGGCGTTGAGCGCCTGACCATGCTGCGTTACGGGGTCAATGACCTGCGTGCCTTCTTCGAAAACGACCTGCGCTTCCTCAAGCAGTTCAAGTAAGGGCGAGAGAACATGAAATTCAGTAAATCCTGGGTGATGGAGTGGGTCCGCACCGAGTTGAGTGACAATGCACTGGCCGAGCAGATCACCATGGCCGGTCTGGAAGTGGACGCCGTGGAAGCTGTAGCCGGCCAGTTCAACAATGTGGTGGTGGGTGAAGTGGTCGAGTGCGCCCAGCACCCGGACGCCGACAAGCTGCGGGTGACCAAGGTCAATGTGGGCGAGGCCGAGCTGCTGGACATCGTCTGCGGTGCGCCGAACTGCCGCGCCGGCCTCAAAGTGTGCGTGGCCAAGGTCGGGGCGACCCTGCCGGGTGATTTCACCATCAAGAAAGCCAAGCTGCGCGGCCAGCCGTCCCACGGCATGCTCTGTTCCTTCAGCGAGCTGGGCATCGACGTCGAAGCCGATGGCATCATCGAGCTGCCGCTGGATGCCCCCATCGGGACCGATATCCGTGAATACCTCGCGCTCAACGACGTCAGCATCGATGTGGATCTGACCCCGAACCGTGCCGACTGCCTCGGCATCGCGGGTCTTGCCCGTGAAATCGGCGTGCTCAACAGCGTGGACGTGGTCGAGCCGACCTGGGCGCCGGCTGTTGCCACTATCGATGCAACCTTCCCGATCCGGGTTGAAGCGTCGGCAGATTGCCCCCGTTATCTCGGCCGTGTCATCAAGGGGCTGAACCTGCACGCCCAGAGCCCGCTCTGGATGCAGGAGAAGCTGCGCCGTGGCGGTATTCGTTCCATCGACGCCATCGTTGACATCACCAACTACCTGCTGCTGGAATACGGCCAGCCGATGCACGCCTTCGACCTGGCGACGCTTGAAGGGGAACTGGTGGTGCGTCGCGCCAAGGCCGACGAGCCCATGACCCTGCTCGATGGCAACGAGGTGAAGCTCAAAGAGACCACGCTCGTGATTGCCGATGCCAAAGGCCCTGCCTGCATGGCCGGCATCTTCGGCGGCGATCGCACCGGTGTCTCCGAGACCACCACCGACATCCTGCTGGAGTGCGCCTTCTTCGCGCCGCTCTCCATCACCGGCCGTGCCCGTGCCTACGGTCTGCATACCGATTCTTCCCACCGCTTCGAGCGCGGGGTGGATCCCGAGCTGCAGGCCAAGGTGATGGATCGTGCCACCCGTCTGCTGCTGGACATCTGCGGCGGTGAAGCGGGTCCGGTCATCGAAGTCAAATCCGATGCCCATTTGCCCAAGGCTGCCCCCATCAAGCTGCGCCGCACCAAGCTCGACAAGGTGATCGGCATCAGCGTGGCGGATGCGCAGGTGGTCGAAATTCTGACTCGTCTGGGCATGCAGGTAACCGTGGATACTGACGGCTGGACCGCGCTGGCTCCCTCCTGGCGTTTCGACATCGCCATCGAGGAAGACCTCATCGAGGAAGTGGCCCGCATCTACGGCTACAACAACATCCCGAACCTGAAACCCGCCGCCTCTCTGGCGATGGTGGAGCAGGCTGAAGGGCAGGTGACCCTGAAGCGGGTACGCGACCTGCTGGTTGATCGCGGTTTCCAGGAAGCGATCACCTACAGCTTCGTCGATCCCAAGACCCAGCAAACCCTGTTCCCGCAGAGCGATGCCATCGTGCTGCCGAACCCGATCTCGGTCGAGATGTCCGCCATGCGCGTCTCTCTGTTCCCGGGTCTGGTGCAGGCGGTGGTCTACAACCAGAACCGTCAGCAGCCACGCGTGCGCCTGTTTGAGCAGGGCCTGCGTTTCATCAAGGACGAGAATGCCGAGAACGGCATCCGTCAGGAACCCATGCTGGCCGGCATCATCACCGGCAACCAGGGGGACGAGCACTGGGATGTCAAGGCCCGTCCCGTCGACTTCTTCGATCTGAAGGGTGACCTGGAAGCGGTACTGGATCTGACTGCCGAAGGGGCTACCTTCACCTTCGAGCGCACCGAGCACAGTGCCCTGCATCCGGGCCAGAGCGCAGCCATTCTGCGTAATGGCGTCGTGATCGGCCACATCGGCGTGATCCATCCGAGCCTCGAGAAGAAGCTGGGGCTCAAGAGCCGCGCTGTCATGTTCGAGCTGGAGCTGGACAAACTGACGCCGGCCAAGGTGCCGGTTGCTGCCGAAGTATCCAAGTTCCCGGCCAACCGTCGCGACATCGCCGTGGTGGTTGACAGACAGATCCTGGCAGGCGACGTTCTGGCAGTAATTAAAAAAGTTGGCGGAAATCAGTTAGTTGGAATAAACTTGTTCGACGTATACCAGGGCGCTGGTATGGCAGAGGACAAGAAGAGCCTGGCCATCAGCCTGGTGTTGCAAGACACCCAGCGCACCCTGGAGGAGAAAGAGATCGCCGAGACCGTGGACAATGTCGTGCGGGCCCTCGGTGAAGAGTTGAATGCATCCTTGAGGGATTGATCTATGGCGCTTACCAAAGCCGACATTGCAGAGCACCTGTTCACCCAGCTCGGGATGAGCAAGCGTGAAGCCAAAGATATGGTGGAAGCCTTCTTTGAGGAGATCAGACAGGCGCTCGAGCGTGGCGAACAGGTCAAGATTTCCGGCTTCGGTAACTTCGATCTTCGCGAGAAGAACCAGCGTCCCGGACGCAACCCCAAGACGGGGGAGGATATTCCCATCAGCGCCCGTCGCGTGGTGACCTTCCGGCCCGGCCAGAAGCTCAAGGCCAGGGTAGAAAATGTTGAACCCAACGAGTGACAAAAAGCCAGGCAATCGCCTGGCTTTTCCATTCCGATGATAAAAATCCTTCTGTTGTCCGGCGCGCTGCTGGCCTTGCCACTGCGTGCCGCCATACTCCCGCTGTCACCGGGTGCCCAGGCTTATGCCGATTCGCTCACCGGACTGACCTTCTGTTACCCGGCCCTGCAACGTCCTCCCTATCTGGAGGCGGAGGGGGGCCTGCTTATCGATCGCATGACGCGGTTGGCAGAGCTGTTGCCGGTACCGGTGCATGTCGAGAAGCGGCCGAGCTGGGCAGCCATGACGCAGGATCTGCTGAACGGGCGCTGCGATCTCATTCCTCACGTCGGGCCTGCCCGGTCGAACTCGAGCGATACCGTCTTGAGCCGGGCCATGATGGAAGCGGAGTCCGCCATCCTCTATCGGGGTGAGCTCGATCAGGCGCAGTTTCTGGTGTCACCTATCTGGCAGGCCCAGGAGATCCTGAAGCGTCTCTATCCAGGTTCATCCCAGCAACAGCTGACCGATGCCGAGAACTGGTATGGTGCCCTGGTGGCCGGCAAGGGCAGCGCCTATCTCGGCGATTATCTGCAACTGCGCTACCTGATGCGGGAATTCCCGGATGAAGGGCTGCGCCTTCGTCGTCTTCGCAGCGATGATCTGGTCATCAGTTACCGGCTGATGATGCGCAACCAGCCCGAGTTGCTGGAGCTGGTGGATACGGCCATCCGCTATTTGCCGCCGGGCAGTCTCTACCGGGATCTGGGCAAGTATCTGCCTCAGGGTGAGCAGGATGTGAATCCTCTGCATTTTACCGACAAGGAGCAGGCCTGGCTGGTCGGCAAGGCCCACACCATCAAGATGGTGGCGGATCCCGGCTTCATGCCATACAGCGGTGTCAACCAGCAGGGAGAGCTCATTGGCTGGAGTGCGGATGTCTTGCGGGAAGTGAGTCGGCAGACAGGGCTGCGCTTCGAGCTGGTACCCGCCGCCAGCCGGGAGGAGGCGTTGGCATTGCTGCGCAGTGGCGATGCCGCCATGATGGTCGGGCTGATGGAGTCCGCCGCCCTGAACAAGGAGTTCGACTTCACCCGGATGGTGGCGACCAGCCGCTATGCTCTGGTCAGTCGCAGCAAGAGGGGGCCTGCCTCCCTCGCGGACGTCAGTGGCAAGGTGGTGGTCCCGAGAATGCTCTATGATCCCGGCCTGCTTGCCCGGTTCGGCCAGCATGAGTGGGAGGTGACCGACAACCTGCTGCAGGGATTGGCGGCGGTGCGGCATGGGGATGCCCAGGCCATGCTGGCGGAGTTGTACCAGCTCCAATATCCCATTCGAAACAACCAGTTGAGCGAGCTGACCATCACCGAATTGCCGGAGCGTTTCGGCCTCGGTTTTGCCATCCGGCCGGAACAGACCAGCCTGGCAGGGGTGCTGGATCAGAGCCTGATGACCCTCAATGATCGGCAGGTGGACGAGCTGGTGCAACGCTGGCGTCGCCTGGTGGTCAACCAGCAGGAAGGGGTCAGCTACGGTTTCTGGCTTGGCTCCGTGTTGCTGGCACTGCTGATCAGCATGGCGGTGATCTGGTCAGTCTGGCGTTCCCGCCAGCAACTGGCCCAGGAGGCCCGCGAGCGTCACAAGGTAGAGCAGGCGCTGGCGCTGGAAAGCAAGTTCAGGGAGTCTCTCTTCCAGGCGCTCCCCGTGCCCGTGTTCTTGCGCAATGACAAAGGGGAGGTGATCAAGCGCAACAAGCGGGCCAAGCGCATGGAGGCGCGCTACGCCGCCGATCTGGTGCTGCCCGCGCCACAGTTGCAGGGCGCCGAAGGGGAGCTGGCGCTGCACGAGCAGGTCTACTCCTATGCCCAGATCCCCTTGCGACTGGGCCCCCAGGCACCGGCAGGGGATCTTATCGCCCTCTCCGACATCAGCGCCCTGCGCGAGCGTACCCGCCTGCTGCGTCAGGCAGAGCGGCGCCTGCGCGCCCTCACCAATACGGTGCCCGGTGTGGTGCTGCAATTCACCCTGCTGGGGGGAGCCATCACCCGGGTGGAGTTTGTGAGCCGGGGCAGTCACGAACTGCTGGGGCTGGCGAGCCAGCAGATCCGGGTCAATCCCAACGAGACCCTGACTCGCATCTCCCACCAGGACAGGCGCGAGATGCGAGCCCCCATGCTGGCCATGCTGCAAGCCGGGCGACCTTTCTCCCATCTGCTGCGCTATCAGCACCCCGCCAAGGGAACCCGCTGGCTGCAATTTTCCGGCAGGGGGCGCCGTCAGGGGGAGGGGTGGCGGATCTACGGGGTGGTGCAGGATGTGACGGCCAGGGTGGAGCAGGAGCACTCCCTGCAGCTTTCCCACGAGCAGGCCCAGCAGGCCGTGCTTGCCAAGGGGCGCTTCCTGGCCGCCGTGAGCCACGAGATCCGCACCCCCATGAACGCCATGCTCGGCTTGCTGGAGTGGCTCGAGCAGACCGGACTCAATGCAGAGCAGGCCTCGGCTCTGGCCCATGTCAGGCAGGCGGGCAATGAACTGCTCGGGCTGCTCAACGACGTGCTCGACTTCAGCCGCAACGAGACGCGTCAGTTGCGCCTCTCTGTACAGCCCACGGATCTAGTGGAGCTGTGCGAACACGTGGCGGCGGTGCACTGGTCCAAGGCGCGATCCCGCCATCTGCAACTGCGCCTGGCGCTCGACCCGGCGCTGCCCGCCTTGATGGAACTCGATCCCCACCGGGTGCAACAGGTGCTGCACAACCTGCTCTCCAACGCCATCAAGTTCAGCGAGCGGGGAGAGGTGGTGCTCTGGGCCCGGCGACAAGGGGAGTGGATTTTGTGCGGGGTGGACGACGAGGGGCCCGGGATCAGTGCCGAGCTGTTGCCCCGGTTGTTCCTGCCCTTCGAACAAGGGGAGGAGCCTGGCCAGCCCAGAGCCCAGGGAACCGGGCTTGGGCTAGCCATCTGCCGCCAGTTGATGGAGCAGATGGGGGGCGAGATCCGGGTCGAGCCTCTGGCTCGCGGGGGTAGCCGTTTCCTCTGCTCGTTGCCCCTCAGGCATGCGCAGGAGAAGGCGCCCTGGCAACCGCGCGTCAAGACGGTCTCCCTACAACTGTTGCCCGGGGAGCTCGAATATATGCGGGCCTGGCTCGCAGAGTTTGGCGTGGCCGAGGATCCGGCGGCACCTTGCCTTGGGGCCATGCAGGACGATGGGGGCTTGCGCGCCTGGTACTGGCAGGGGGAACCCTGGATCCCGGGCTCCGTGGTCAGCCTGCTGCAGCCCAGACTCGTCCGTGGCGCCGAGGAGATCACGGACCTGCCGGGGGCAGGCAGGCGGGTGCTGCTGGTGGAAGATCACGAGGTGAACAGAATGCTGATCAGCATGCAGCTGGGTCAGCTGGGGGCCCGGGTATTGAGCGCGGCCAATGGCCGTCTGGCACTGGAGATCCTGCAATCGGAGTCGGTGGATCTGGTGCTGACGGATCTGCAGATGCCGGTGATGGACGGCGCCGAGCTCTGCAGGCAATTGCACGCCGATGAACGCTGGCAGCATCTACCCGTCTACGTGATCACCGCGGATCTCAGCGAGCAGGCGGCGCAGCGACTGGCGGAATGCGGCTGTCAGGGCCATCTGGACAAACCCGTCTTGCTCAGGGATCTGGCCGTATTGCTTCGTACCGTCTTTGGCCCCCATGACGGGGGGAAGGCACCGCAGCCAACGGCAGCCCTTTCCCTGCCCGTGTCCCTCAGCCCGGCCCTCGTAGACATCTATCTGGCATCGGTTCACCATGATCTGGCCGACATTGAGCGGTGTGTCACACAAGGGGACGAGAAGGCCCTCAATACGGCTTTACACAAGATGAAGGGGGCCGCCAAAATGGTGGGGGCTACCCCCCTGGTAGAGGTGATCGACCGTTGGCAGGAGGCCCCCGGACATCCCCTTGCAGCCGCCTTGAGGCAGTGCGTGGAAGAGGTCTGCCGACAACTGGGCGAGAGAGCATGAGATGATCATCACAGATGAAGAGTTGATGGACTTGCTGGAGTCTGATGACAGCCAGGAGCCAACTTTTTACCCGGTCAGCGTCTATGCCCTGGACGCCGTCTCCCATCTGGCGGTCAAGGGAGCGGGCCTGCCGGCCTATGCCAATCTGCACCGCACCCGACCCGATGCCGGCTGGCAATGGGAAGGACTGTTTGCCGCCGGGGCCATCGCCCTGTTTGATCCTGCCTCTCATCAGGGGGCCGACTATCTGCCTCATCTGTTGGCTCCCGGGGCGGGGATCTATCGCCTCAGCGATCCCTGGCTCGAGGGGTTGCAGGCACGGGAGCAGGGGTGGCGTGCCTGGCTCGCCCAGTGCCAGATCCTGCTGCTCGAAGATCACCCCTTCCAGGGAGCCTGCATTCAGCAGGAGATCCAGGGACTGGGGTTGCCCTGCCACTGGGTTCAGGATGGCGAAGGGTGCCTCAAGGCGCTGGAAGAGGGGGGCGTGAGATTGCTTATCTGTGATCTCAGCCTAGCGGAGCAGGATGCCATCAGCCTGCTGATGAGCCATCCCCAGTATCGCCACAGCGGTCTGCCCATCATCCTGCTCTCCGCTCATGATCAGACCCTGATAGACGGCGCCCGGCGTCTCCTGCACGATGCGGGTTTCAACGTGCTGGCCGCCCTGGCCAAGCCGCTGCAAAGCGACGATCTGCTGCGTCTGCTCAAGATGCTCTATCTTGGCCCCCAGCGTCAGCGCAGGCTGGGCGGGCTCAAGCGCACCGTGCGTAGCTGGCAGGGAGAGGCGAGAGGACAGCTTGGGCTGCTGGCAGATGCGGCTTCCTGCACGCTGCCGATCTGGCTGAGCCTGAGCGGTCTTTCCCCTCACTGGGAGCCGCTCAAGCTCTGGCTCGAGCAGCATGGACGAGAAGCAAGCGAACTCACCCTGGTCATCCACCGACGGGATCACCTGCTGAGCCAGGCGGACCGTTTCGCCCTGGTGCTGCAGGCGAGCCTCGCGGGGGCCAGACTCGCGCTGCTGCTCGATCATGCCCAGCACCTGCCGTTTGATCTCATCGAGCGTCTGCCGTTGCAATCCTTGCTGCTCGGGCAACACCTGCTGCCCGAACTGGAGGCGATGGCTGCCGACTCCTTGCTGGCCCGCTTCATCCAGCGCTCCCGGGAGCTTGGCATCGCGCTCTACCTCGACGACCCCTTCAACCTGCAGGATGCCGCCCAGTGGCAGGATCGCGGCGTGGCAGGGCGCTGGTAAATGGCTCGCTATCTTTGCTGGCCGCTCGATGAGCCGCGCTTGTGGCAGGGAATGTCGGGTTGGACGGCTCCCGCCTCACGGGCCGCCTTGCCGATGACGATGGTGGTGGGGGGGCTGACTTGCCGCTTGCAGGAGCTGGCGGGCAGCGACCCGAAGCGAATATGCGCGGCCTATGACGCCTTGAGCGAGCAGAGCGTCTATTTGCGCTTCATGCGGGCCAAGCAGCCTGCGACGGCCGAGCAGCTCGCCTTCTTTCTCGACTACCCCAGAGAACCCCAGATAGGATTGCTGCTGACCGACGAGCAGGGGGGGCCGCTTGCCATGGCCCAGTCCGTTCGCCGGCGCCTGCACCCGGACAGGGCCGAGTTTTCCTGCATCGTCGCGGATCATTTTCAGCATCGCGGCGCCGGGCGTCGCATCCTGCTGGCGCTTGCGCGGCTGGCATACGGGGAGGGGATCCGGGAGTGGACGGCGGAAGTGCTCGGCCAGAATCGCCCCATGCTGGCTCTGCTCAAGGGGCTCGGGTTGCCGCTTACCCTGGTGACAGGACGGGAGATGGTCTTTGCCAGGCTGGATCTCGCGCCCATGGCGAGCTTTGTGCTCCCATCGGCCTAAGACCAAGGGCGAATGGGCCGCCTCTTGCTCCTGTGCTAAGGTCAGCCTGTTACCCGTTGGAGGAGAACAACCATGGTGCAGTCAGCCAAACATATCGTGATCCTCACCGGTGCCGGCATCTCGGCCGAATCCGGTATCAAGACCTTCCGGGCCTGTGATGGCCTGTGGGAAGAGCACATGGTGGAGGACGTGGCCACCCCTGAAGGCTATGCGCGGGATCCCGAACTGGTACAATGTTTCTACAATGCACGGCGCCATCAGTTGCAGCGCGCCGAGATCCACCCCAATCCGGCCCACTATGCATTGGCCCGTCTGGAGCGCCTGCTGCCGGGGCGCGTCACCTTGGTCACCCAGAACATCGACAACCTGCACGAGAGTGCCGGCAGCAAGAACCTCATCCACATGCACGGCGAGTTGCTCAAGGCCCGCTGCCCGGGCTCTGGTCAGGTGATCGAGTGGCGCGGGGATCTCCATCAGGAAGAGCTGTGTTCCTGCTGCCAGTTTCCCCACCCGCTGCGCCCCCATGTGGTCTGGTTCGGGGAGATGCCCCTCGGACTTGACCGCATCTACTCGGCCCTGGCTCAGTGCGATCTCTTCATCTCCATCGGGACCTCCGGGGCGGTCTACCCTGCCGCCGGATTCGTCCATGAGGCCGGCCTGAACGGTGCCCATACGGTGGAGCTCAATCTGGAGCCGAGCGAAGTGGGCAGCCAGTTTGATGAAAAACGTTATGGTCCGGCTTCCTTGCTGGTGCCCGCTTTTGTGGATGAACTCCTGCAAAGTTGCGGAGTGCATCAGCCTCTCTCCGTCGAGGGCCATAACTGGATGGAGATGCGGGGCCCCTAATTATTGATTTTTCACACAGTTGCATTGACCCACTGAAATCGCCACACTGGCTCCTAACTTCAAGATGCAGTTGGCACAACATGTCATGAACTTTCCAACGCGCGGGATGGCCTCGCTCCTGCTGGTGCTTTTCTCGTTCGGTACCCAGGCTTCCTCCTCTTCGCTATTGCAACTGATCCTGCCGGACAAGCGGGAAATCACCCTGGATGAGGCGGCGTTGGCAGCCTTGCCACAAGTGGAGTTCGAGACGGCGACGCCCTGGACCCTCGGCACTCACCGCTATCGTGGACCGACCCTGAAGAGCGTGCTGGCGCAGCAGCAGGTGGATAGTGCCAGCGCCATCGATGTTGCCGCACTCAATGGCTACCAGCAGCGGGTCGATCTCTCCCTGTTTGCCAAGGTGCCGCTGACCCTGGTGCGTTACCAGGATGACAAACCGCTCACCCGTCGCAATAAAGGGCCGCTCTGGCTGCTGGTCCCCCTCTCGGCCCATCCCGACATGGATGTGTCCGCCATCCACAACAACATGGTCTGGCAGGTGATCCGCATCGAGGTTGTCCCGTGACGCGACGACAGCGAGATAACCTGCTGCTTGCAGCCATCTTAAATGCGAAAGGGGACTCCCTCCGACGTAGGTGGGAGGGGAATTTCGCCGGGGCGTCAGCCCCGCTGGTTTTGAATGTATTGCTTGATCACCTCCAACGGTGCTCCGCCGCAAGAGCCCGCAAAGTAAGAGCGTGACCAGAGTACGGGTTTGCTGTAAGCACCCCTCAAGTCCAGAAATTCATTACGCAGTCGCCTTGATGTGACCGCCTTTAACGAGTTCACCAGCACCGATAGCTGCACTGTTGGGCCGTACTCTATCAGCATGTGAACATGATCAACCTCTCCGTCACACTCTTTCAGTTCCGCACCAAAATCTCTGCAAACCTCTGCCGCACACTGACCGAATGAAGCGTGATGCAGATCCCCCAATATCGGCTTTCGATACTTGGTGATAAACACCAAATGTACGTGCAAAACGTAGGTCGCATGGCGTGATTTATTAATTTTAGTGAATTGCATTCTGTCACTCAATCGGGCTTAATAGATATGGCAATAATGCTACACACTGAGCGC
>NZ_JALIHH010000025.1:0-350 GCF_022869435.1 Aeromonas sp. LsrichE-8G | reverse complement strand
CCAGAAATGGCCTTTCTGACCGAGGCATATACCGACAACCTCCAGCAGAAACTCAAAGACTTGCACGGCGCGTGGATGCGCTGCTTTGATAAAAAACTCGCCGCCAAGGCTCCCGTTTTCAAGAAGAAAAGCGACAACCGCGACTCGATCCGCTTCGTCAACTTTGACAAGTATTGCCGCCTTGAAAAAGGTCGCGTGAAGCTGCCTGCCGGGCTGGCGTGGGTCAAGTTTCGCCAGTCCCAGCCAGTTGAAGGAAAAATTAAAAACGCGACCGTCAGCCAAGCAGCCGGGCACTGGTATATCTCCTTTCAGGTCGAGCAGGAGACGCTTGAGCCAATTCACCCCTCCGG
>NZ_JALIHH010000234.1:0-52795 GCF_022869435.1 Aeromonas sp. LsrichE-8G | reverse complement strand
AAACTACCCGATGCACACGAGTGTGCTGGAAGGGGTGAACAACAAGATCAAAGTGATAAAGCGTATGGCATATGGATTTAGGGACTCAGAATACTTTTTTCTGAAAATCAAGGCGGCCTTCCCCGGAAAGCCGCGATGAACCTCAAAAATGGGCCCGACGGGGCCCACATGGATATCCTTTGTCGGCAGGAAATCAGTAGCGTTCGCTGACGATGTCCTGGGTGAAGGACTTCTCGCAGTATTTGCACTTCATCCGCACCGCCCCTTTCACCTCGCGCACCCGGAAGTAGCTCTCCACCGGTTCGTTGTGGGAGATGCAGTTGGAGTTG
Source organism: Aeromonas sp. LsrichE-8G (assembly GCF_022869435.1). Classification (NCBI taxonomy): domain Bacteria; kingdom Pseudomonadati; phylum Pseudomonadota; class Gammaproteobacteria; order Aeromonadales; family Aeromonadaceae; genus Aeromonas; species Aeromonas sp. LsrichE-8G. The sequence continues at coordinate 52,466 of NZ_JALIHH010000234.1, read as the reverse complement.
GGGCAGTGGAAGACCCCTTCGATGAACTCCGGCAGCGCCAGCTGGTGCTTCTTCACCACCACGAAGTCTTCGATGATGTTGACGGTGGCCTTGGGGGCGAACAGGGCGAGCTGGTTGGCCTGCTGCTCGGTCAGACGGGTGTTCTCGATCTTGATGAGATCCTTCTTGCCGAGGGCGCCGGATTTGAGGTTGAAGCCGACGGTGATCCGCTCCTGGGTCTCGATCAGCTGGAACAGCTTGAGGATCTTGATGCCCTGGCCGGCGGGGACGTGGTCGATGACGGAGCCGTGGCGGATGGCTTCGACTTGCAGTTGGTTCTTCTCGGACATGATGTTCCCCTTTCCCTTATACGGTTTCGTTCAGTACCAGTGCCAGCAGTGCCTGGCGGGCATAGACCCCGTTCTCCGCCTGCTGGAAGTAGTAGGCGTGGTGGGTCTTGTCGACGGCGACCTCGATCTCGTCAACCCGGGGCAGGGGATGGAGGATCTTCATGGTGGGCTTGGCCCCTTCCAGGGTCGCCAGCTCCAGCACGAACTTGGCGGCCATGTGCTTGTACTCGGTCTCGTCGAAGCGCTCCTTCTGGACGCGGGTCATGTAGAGGATGTCGAGCTCCGGCATCACCTCTTCCATGGTCTCGTGCACGCTGAAGCGGATGCCCTTCTCTTCCAGCTCCTCGCAGAGGTAGTCCGGCATGGCCAGCGCCTCAGGGGAGATGAAGAAGAAGCGGCAGTTGAACAGGCTCAGGGCCTGGGCCAGGGAGTGGACGGTGCGGCCGTACTTCAGGTCACCGACGAAGGCGACGTTGAGGCCGTCCAGCTTGCCTTGGGTCTCGTGGATGGAGAAGAGGTCGAGCAGGGTCTGGGTGGGATGCTGGTTGGAGCCGTCACCGCCGTTGATGACCGGCACCCGGGAGAACTCGGAGGCCAGACGGGCTGCCCCTTCCTTCGGGTGGCGCATCACCACCGCATCGGTGTAGGAGCTGATGATCTTGATGGAGTCGGCCAGAGTCTCGCCCTTCTTGGCGCTGGTGTTGCCGCCGTCGGCGAAGCCGATGATGTTGCCGCCCAGGCGCTGGACCGCGGTCTCGAAGGAGAGACGGGTGCGGGTGGAGGCTTCGAAGAAGCAACTGGCGACCAGCTTGTCTTTCAGCAGGCGGCTGTCGGGTTCGGCCTTCAACCGCTGTGCGGTGGCGACCACCAGTTCCATGTCGGACCGGGTCAGATCCGAGATGGAGATGACGTGTTTGTTATAGAGTGGATTGGTCATCGTCTGCATTCCCTTTGGCATCAATGAAGGTTTTTCCGGCACAAAAAAAAGCCCCTGAAACAGGGGCTCTTTTCAAAAAAAACGGGGGATCTGTGGGACGGGAACCGGAAACAACGGGGCCGCTCTGGTGCGCTCCACCCGTCTGCAAGGCTGCTTTTTTCATCAAAAACGGCATTGTCCTGTCCCGACCTTTTTCAAAACCGCACCGATTATAGGGCTGGTTTTTGAATTGTCAAAAATTTATTTCAGAGGCAGGATTTGGCCAGAAAAACGTTTAAGTGTCGCGAACGGGTCGACAAATCCAGAGTGCGTGCTGCGCCTGCAAGGGAGCGCTATCGGCGGCCATGCTGCGCAGGTAGCCGAGTCTGTGGTGCCCCTCCAGCAGGCAGTAGGGATGGGGCAGGGGGTGACCGTCCGGGTAGCAGGTGCCCGGGGCGGTGGCGAGGACGATGACAGGCTCGGACCAGGTTCCCCGGTGCAGCATGTCATCGCCGAGCCAGGAGCGGCGCACGTAGCGGTTGCTGCGCAGCATCTCGCCCCAGCGATCGATCACCTCCATGTGGCGGGAGTCTATCTGCTCGATAATCTGCGCGGTGGGCCAGTGCTCGCACTCGAACTGGTGGCTGGCGAGATCGATAAAGCTCCAGTTGGATTCAAAACCGCGCCAATGGCGGTAAATCCACTGGGCGAGCACATTGGAGGGTATGGAGGGCACCAGGGGAGAGACTCTGTCCAGATAGTCGTCCAGGGTCTCCGTCTTGCGCTCATCCCGGAAGTTGAGGGGCGCAAGCTGTTGCAGCAGTCGGTAATTGAGCATGGGCAGCCTCCCTGAGCCTGGTTTCACCCTACCCCCATTTGTGTCCCATTCCTACCCCGTCGGGGCTGCAAATACAGCAGCTTACCCCCGCTCCTTGTTGGAATTGCGGGGATCTGCTCGTCATTTGTTCGATCGCATCGAAAGTGAGAAAAAAAGCCTTTACCTTTGACCTCCGCTTTGTATACTACGCCTCGTTTGTTGCAGGGGCGTAGTTCCAATTGGTAGAACAGCGGTCTCCAAAACCGATGGTTGCGGGTTCGAGTCCTGCCGCCCCTGCCATTTTTCAGAAAGGCCAGCTCATTGAGCTGGCCTTTCGCATTTGCGGCGTTTGCCACCGCCTCCGTTAGCCTCTTTTTCTCCGCTTCGCCGCTGCCATTTCTGTCAATGGAGGCCGCTTTTCCCCTGTGCTACATCTTGCTTCCTGCCAGATGGCGCCTTCAGGCGCATCGCATCCGGCGGGCCCAAGGCGCTTCAACAAGGAGAGAGCGATGAACAAGGCAGTGGATACGCGTCACCCCCATGCCCATGCCGGTGGCTGGGTCCCCCGGGATCAGGCCCATGTGGCGCGCTGGGTACAGCGGCTGCGTCAGGCGGTCACCCGCCAGCCTCGCCCGCTGGTGGCCCCGATCGCCGGATTGAAGGCGCTGGTGGAGCAGGATCCCCTCCTGCATCAGCAGGCCCAGGGGATGTTTGACGAGGCGTGGCAGCATGAGCACAGCACGCCGCTCGGTCAGGTCCAGGTGCGCAGCTTCGATGAGTTCCTGCAGCTGCTCAACGGCATCATGACCACGGCCCCGGAAGCCTATCAGAATGTGCAGACCCAGGAGCCCGCCGGGCTGATCGGATTCCCCATCAATGCCCTGCTCAACTGGCCCATGGCGACGGCCGCCGGGTACGACTTCTTCGCCAATGCGCTGGTGAACCAGCAACTGCGCAAGATCCTCGGCTACTGGGCCGATTTCCTGCAAGGTCCCGCGTCCCGCTATGTGCTGACCGAGTCGGTGAGCCCCCTGGATCGCCAGACCCTGATCGTCCCCTGGCTCGGGGAGGTGGCGAAACGGGAGATGGTCAAGGTGGCGCAGGGGGCGCTCGGGGCCGGCGACAACCCCACCCCAGAGCGCTTCGAGGGGATCTTCCACACCGCGCCGGGAGAGGAATACGAGGGCTTCGCCAGCTGGGACGACTTCTTCACCCGCCGCTTCTGCCCCGGCGTGCGGCCGGTGACGGCCCCGGACGATGACAGCGTGATCGCCAACGCCTGCGAGTCGGCCCCGCTGCAGGTGGTGACAGGGGTAAGGCGGCAGGACGCCTTCTGGCTCAAGGGGCAGCCCTATTCTCTGGACAACCTGCTGGACTTCGACCCGCGCGCCGCCGCGTTCGAGGGGGGCACCCTCTATCAGGCCTTCCTCAGCGCCCTCAGCTATCACCGCTGGCACAGCCCGGTGAGCGGCACGGTGCGCTCGGTCAAGGTGGTCAACGGCAGCTACTACCTGGCCAACCGCCACCAGGGTTTCGACAGCCCGGCGGGGCCCGACCCCAGCGCCCCGAACCAGTCCCAGCCCTTCCTCACCGCGGTGGCGACCCGGGCACTCATCTTCATCGAGGCGGACAACCCCAAAATCGGCCTGATGTGCGTGGTGCCGGTGGGCATGGCGGAGGTGTCGAGCTGCGAGGTGACGGTGCAGCCGGGGCAGCGGATCGCGAAGGGGGAGCAGCTCGGCATGTTCCACTTCGGCGGCTCCACCCACTGCCTGCTGTTTCGCCCCGGGGTCGAGCTGGCGTTCGACTTTTACGGCCAGCAGCCGGGGCTGGAGGCGACCAACCTGAGGATCAACACGGCGCTGGCGCGGGTGACATAACCCTGCTCCCTGATGGTACGAGGCCGCCTTCGGGCGGCCTCGCTGTTGTGAATCCCTCAGGGTCGTCGTTGCAGCAGGAGATCCAGATAGGCGCCTTCGATCAACCGGGAGTGCTCGATACTGAGACGCGCCATGATGTCGTGAGCTTCCTGCATCCCCACCTCGCGCGGTTCGTCATCTTCCAGCACCACTTCCAGTTCGAGGAAGTGACCCAGCCCTTCAACCCGGTCGAGATGGATCCGGGTTCTGCCCACCAGAAACAGGGTCCGCTGTTTTCGCACTCTGCCAATCTGGCCGCAAGCCAGGGTGAGCGTTTCCCGCAGCTTGTCCGGCTCGTTCGTTGGCGTGATGTGGTAGTAGCTCTCCTTCGGACCCTGTTGATCAGGCCTGCGGTAGAAGATGAGCTGGCCTGCCGAAGGGGAGAGCGTCCGCAATTTGAAGCGGCCCGATTCACAGCGAAAGAAGGTATCGTCCTGGGCGATGTCGACGGGGCCCTTGTCGGCGATGGCCGCGGCTCTGGGGATAAGGTCATCGACCCCGGCTAAGCGCAATGCTGTTCAGATAAGCACTTTTTTGACTGATTATTCATAAATTGGATTTGAGTTGAGGGGGCAAGGCTGTGTCCAGTCGATCTTCCTCCAGCCTTTATCCAGCGGGGCTTGCAATAGAAAGAGGGAGGCATCATGCCTCCCTCGGTTTTTTGTCCTGATACTACGTAGACTGGAACTCAAATTCTCTTAAGTGAACAGCATTGCCCGGCTAAGCGGGCTTTGATCTCGATATTTCGTGGCATGGCAGCGGGCTCTCCTTGAAAACGGGATACCCAATCTAGCACAGCCCACGTTGTCGAGAGGGGGGCAACAGGGGGAGTACCAGCTCGGTTCCTGATGGATGCTCAACCCTGCCCGCCAACCCTCTTTGCAGGCACCTGAAACCGCCCTCAAGAGACAGGTCAGCGGGCGCTGACCTGCTCTGCCGGTGCCTGCCCGTCATCCGCGACCTGACCTCATGGCCGCCTTCGGGCGGCCTTGTGGTGCCTGCGGGTGTCAGCATGGAATAGTGAACAGTCTGTTGCTGGTAGTGCGTTCTGTTGTTGATAGATGAAAAAATATCAGGATTCACTAAAGACCGTTCATCATTGTGCCGATAGAACTACCAAGATGGGGGTATTCCCGGCCCCCGGCTACCACAAGGATTCGTTGTCATGACTCTCTCGTTGCGCGGCAAGCTGCTCGCGGCCAGCCTGGGGGTAGTGCTGCTGATGGCAGCCCTGCTCGGTATTGTCGCCTTCCACACCCTCAAATCCCGCACCCTTGACGCCATCCAGAGCGAGGCGGTCAACTACGGCCACGCCCACTCGGTGGCCATCGGCAACTGGCTTGAGGATCGCAAGCACGCGGTCGACGCCCTGGCCGCTGTCATTGCGCGCGACCCCGACACGGCCCTGGTGCCCCACCTGTTGCAGACCCGCACCTCCGGCGGTTTCGGCCTCACCTATTTTGGTTCGGCGCAGGGGGAGATGACCCGCCACGATCCCGCCCTCAACACCGCCAACTATGACCCCAGGGCCCGCCCCTGGTACCAGAACGCCGACAAGGCGGGCAAGCTCATCGTCACGCCGCCCTATGTCAGCGTGACCATGCAGCAGATGGTGGTGACCCTGGCCGAGCCGGTGAGCCACCAGGGCCGGGTGATCGGGGTGGCCGGGGCGGATCTCTCCCTCGACGCCCTCATCGACGAGGTGCTGGCCATGAAGGTGCAGGGAGAGGGCTACGCCATGCTGCTCGACCGCACCGGCCTCATCGTCGGCCACCCGAACAAGGAGCTGGCGCTCAAGCAGGTGGCGGAGCTGGATCCCGGTCTCACCGGAGCGGCGCTGGATGCGTGGAGCCGCGACGGTGAACTGCACGGCGCCAACCTGAACGGGCGCGAGGTGCTGCTTTCGGTGCAAGGCGTGCCCGGCACCGACTGGCTGCTCGCCATGGTGATGTACAAGGAGGTGCTGGAGGCGCCGCTCGCCTCCCTGTTGTGGCAACTGGTGGGGCTGACCCTGGTACTGCTGCTGGTGTTCGGTGCCCTGCTCATCGCCATGTTCAACTACCTGTTCGCGGATCTGGGACGGGTCTCCAGGGCGCTCGCCGACATCGCCCACGGGGAGGGGGATCTCACGGTGCAGATCGCCACCCGCAGCCAGGATGAGGTGGGGCAGCTGGCCCAGAACTTCAACCAGTTCGTGGCGCGACTGCACGGCATCGTCAGCCGGTTGCGGGGCGTCACCGTCGAGCTGGCGGCCCAGTCCCGCACCCAGGCGGCGGGGGCCGAGGCCCGCAGCCAGCGGGTGCGCCAGCAGCAGGACGAGATCGTCATGGTGGCGACCGCGGTAACCGAGATGGCCTCCGCCACCCAGGAGATCGCTGGCAACGCCGAGTTTGCCGCCAACACCGCCGGCGATGCGGTGCGCCTCGCGGTGGCCGGCCAGTCCCAGGTCGGCCAGAGCCAGCGCAGCATCACGGGGCTGGCGGGGGAGGTCTCCGACGCCAGCCAGACCATCCACGAGCTGGATGGTCACGCCCAGCAGATCAGCGGCATTCTGGCCACCATCAGCGGCATCGCCGAGCAGACCAATCTGCTGGCCCTGAACGCCGCCATCGAGGCGGCCCGGGCCGGGGAGCAGGGGCGCGGCTTTGCCGTGGTGGCGGACGAGGTGCGGGTGCTGTCGCGCCGCACCCACGACTCCACCGCCGAGATCCAGCAGATGATCGAGGCGTTGCAGCAGACCACCCGCAAGGCGGTGGGCGGCATGGAGACCAGTCGCCAGCTGGCGGGCACCAGCGTGGAGGACGCCGAAGCGGCGAATCTCAGCCTGGGCAGGATCAACGAGGCCATCGGCGCCATCAGCGACATGGCGACCCAGATCGCGGCGGCGGCCGAGGAGCAGACCTCGGTGACCGGCGAGATCAGCCGCAACACCGAGAATATCCGCCACGTCTCCCAGGCGCTGGCGGCCCAGGCCGGCGAAGAGGCCGCCCAGGCGGCCCAGCTCAAGTCTCTCACCGAGCGGCTGGAGCAGGAGATCGGGCGCTTCCGGCTCTAGGCTGTGTTCTTAAAGTGATGAGGATATAATCTCACATCTTCTCAACAGCTTAAGATCCATTCCGTGTCCCGCCGTTATCAGCTGACTGATGCACAATGGGGGCTTATCGAGCCCCAGTTTCCTTCTCGAAGCCTGATCGGGCGCCCTACCCGTGAACCGCGCCAAGTGCTCGATGGCATTCTCTGGATACTCCACACCGGAGCTCCTTGGCGAGACCTTCCAGAACGTTTCGGACCATGGAATTCGGTCTACAACACCTTCCGGCGTTGGCAGGATGCAGGCCGGATTGATGCCATTCTGGAAGCGCTGCAACTCAAGCTCAATGAAGAAGGGCTCTTCGATTTCGACCTGTGGTGCCTGGACGGCTCCAATGTCAGAGCATCCAAAGATGCTGCCGGTGCACGTAAAAAAACACCTCAATGAATCAAGCCCTTGGCCGTTCGCGGGGAGGTTTCGGCAGCAAAATTCACTTGGTCACGGACGGTCATGGCTTACTACTGAGCTTCTGCCTGTCACCGGGGCAATCAGCAGAAATCAGCTATGCAACAAGCGCGTTGGCCATGGCGAGGATACCAACGTCATCAGGTCGCTACCGAACACGGCCAGCGCATCTTGCCGCAGACAAGGCCTATAGCAGCAAAGCCTTTCGAGCCGAGCTACGGCGGAGAAGGATAAAAGCGGTTATTCCGCAACGCAGCGACCAGCAACGGCGCCATAAGGGGCGTCCATTGGTACTGGACAAGGTGCATTACCGCAGGCGCAATGTCGTGGAGCGGTGCTTCGGTTGGTTGAAGAAGTTTCGCCGGTTTTCAACGAGATATGAAAAGCTAGCCAAGAGTTTTGCAGCCTTTATCAAACTGGCTTTCTGCCTTCGCTACTTGCGCGAGTTATGTGTGGACAGAAAACCAGCATTTTGAGAACACAGCCTAGGCTGCGACCCGGATGTGACAAAGGCGACCCCGGGGTCGCCTTTATTCATCCTGTGTATGGATATTATTTCGCCACGCACCCGCTGAATAATGCCGGGTCCTGGCCCGGCAATCGGCCAGGCCAGGGGCTCAGAGGGGCTTGATGTAGCTGTAGAACTCGTTGTCCCGCTGGTAGCCGTGCCCTTCGTAGAGGGCCTGAGCCTGCCGGTTGTCGGTGGCGGTGCTCAGCATCAGGAAGGCGGCGCCCGTCTCCTGGCCGTGGCGATCGGCCCGCGCCAGCAGCGCCTGGGCCACCCCCTGCTGGCGGGCCGCCGGCGCCACGAACAGATCGTACAGCAGCCAGATGGGCTTCAGGGCGAGGGAGCAGAACAGGGGATAGAGGTGTGCAAATCCCAGCACCTCTCCCGCCTCGCTCTGGGCCACGAAGAGCACCGACTCCCCGGCGGTGCAGCGCTCCAGCAGGAAGGCTTCGGCGGCCTCGGGCCGGGCAGGCAGCCGGTAGAACGCCCGGTATTCCACGAACAGGGGGGTGACCCGGGGAATGTCCCCGGGGGTGGCCTGGAAGATCCTCATGGGGCGTTCCCCGCCGGATCCTGGCTGACCCAGATCAGCCGGTCGGTGGCAAAGCCGAGCCCCCGGGCTCGCTCGACCAGGGCCTCTACCTTCTCTTTGGGGGGATGGGGCGTGCGGGAGAGGATCCAGAGGTACTGGAGGTTGTAACTGCTCACCAGAGAGAGGTCATAGTCCGTCGCCAGTACGTTGTAGCTGCCGTAGAAGGGGCCGAAGAAGCTCACCTTGAGGCGCCCCTCGTCGCTGTCGCCCACGAAGTAGGCGCGCCCCTCGGCCTCGCGCCATTCCCCCTGTTCGTCCTGCCCCCGGTTGATCACCCTGACACCGCCGTCATCCCGCAGGCTGTAGGTGGCGGTGACCCGGTTCAGGCCGCGCTCGAAACCGTGATCGAGGCGGGCCACCTCGTACCAGGTGCCCAGGTAGCGGTCGAGCTGGAAGGGCTTGACCACCTGGTGCCCCGGCGGAATGCCGGTGCAGGCGGTGGCCAGCAGGGTCAGAACGAGCAGGATCAGTGTGCGCATGTCATCCCTCCACGATACGCAGTTGTCCCGAGCGGAAGCGTGCCGCGTGTTCGCTCGGGGTGTTGCCAAAGAAGCGTTTGTATTCGCGGCTGAACTGGGAGCAGCTCTCGTAGCCTACCTTGTCCGCCGCCACCCCGGCCTTGAGGCCGTCGTGCAGCATCATCAGCCGCGCCCGGTGCAGGCGCAGGGTCTTGATGTACTGCAGGGGCGAGGTGGCGGTGGCCGCCTTGAAGTGGTGGTGGAAGGCCGAGATGCTCATGTTTGCCTCCCGGGCCAGCTCCTCCACCGTCAGGTTCTCGGTAAAGCGCTGCTCCATGATACGCAGCACCCGGGCTATCTGGCTCACCTGGCTGTGACGGCTGGCCATGGCCAGCAGGGCGGGGGCCCCCCCTTCGTGCAGGGCGTGGAACAGGATCTCGCGAACGGTCTGGGGCCCCAGCACCCGGGCGTGGAGCGGTTTGTCCATCACGTCGATGAGGCGCTCCACCGCGCAGAGCATGGTCTCGGAGAGGGGCACTGAGACCACGCCGCGACCCTGCTCCGCCGGGGCGGGGGCCGCGTCCCCCATCTCCAGCAGCAGGGCCTGCAGCGCCGCCACGTCGATCTCCACCGAGAGCCCCACCAGGGGGGATTCGGGGGAGGCGAAGCACTCGCACTCGCAGGGCAGCGGCAGGGTCATCATCAGGTAGTGCTCGGGGTCGTAGCGGAAGGTGAAGTCCGAGAGATAGCCCACCTTGTGCCCCTGCAGGATGATGATCATGCGCGGGCGGTAGAGCACCGGGATGCGGTCGTGATGCTCCGTGGTGTAGATGAGGTGCACGCCGGGCACGGGGGCGGCGGTGATCCCCGGGTGGGGGGCCAGGGCGGCGAGTCGGCTGGCGAGGGCGGACTGGTGGGTCGCCGCGATGGGCTGATTTGTACTCATTTATCTAGGCTCAGTAGAAATAGGCAAGAAATCGGCAGAAAGTTCCCTTGATGGTAGGTGGTTATAAGAGAAAAATGCAACCCATACCTTACCGACTACGACCACCCCGGGAGATCCCATGAACAACTTCATCCTGCACACCCCCACCAAGGTGCTGTTCGGCAAGGGCCAGGTGGCCCAGCTGCGCGGCCAGATCCCCAGCGACGCCCGTATCCTCGTCACCTACGGCGGTGGCAGCGTGGTGCGCAGCGGCCTGCTGGACCAGATCCGCAGCGAGCTGGCCGGCCTGACCCTGTTTGAATTTGGCGGCATCGAGCCCAACCCCACCTACGAGACCCTGATGGGTGCCGTCGAACTGGCCCGCGCCGAGAAGATCGACTTCCTGCTGGCAGTGGGTGGCGGCTCCGTGCTGGACGGCTCCAAGTTCATCGCCGCGGCCGCTCACTACGATCCGGCCAGGGATCCCTGGCACATCCTCGAGACCGTCGGGGGCGAGGTGGCCTCCGCCATTCCTCTGGGCAGCGTGCTGACCCTGCCGGCCACCGGTTCCGAGATGAACATGGGCGCCGTCATCACCCGCAAGAGCACTGGGGACAAGCAGCACTTCTTCTCGCCCTTCGTGATGCCGCGCTTCGCCGTGCTCGACCCCGTGCTCACCTACACCCTGCCCGCCCGTCAGGTGGCCAATGGGGTAGTGGATGCCTTCATCCACACCCTGGAGCAGTACCTCACCTACCCGGTGGATGCCAAGGTGCAGGATCGCTTCGCAGAAGGGCTGCTGCTGACCCTGGCGGAAGAGGGGCCCAAGGCGCTGGTGGAGCCGGAAAACTACGACGTGCGTGCCAACATCATGTGGAGCGCCACCCTGGCGCTGAACGGCCTGATCGGAGCCGGTGTGCCCCAGGACTGGGCCACCCACATGCTGGGTCATGAGATCACCGCCCTGCACGGTCTGGACCACGCCCAGACCCTGGCGGTGGTGCTGCCCGCCCTGCTGCAGGCCAAGCGCGAGCAGAAGCGCGCCAAGCTGCTGCAATACGCCGAGCGGGTCTGGGATCTGCGCAGCGGCAGTGACGAGGCGCGTATCGACGGTGCCATCGCCGCCACCCGCGACTTCTTCGAGCGGATGGGGATCAAGACCCGGCTGCGGGATTACGTGGCCGACGCCCGGATCGACGCCCTGCTGGCCAAGCTCGAAGAGCACGGCATGACCGCCCTGGGTGAGCACGGCGACATCGACCTGGCCCAGAGCCGGCATATTTATGAGGCGGCCTGGTAAGCAGAGCACGCCTGAACCGGGCCCAAGGCCCGGTTGCACCAGGGGGCCCGAGCCCGCCAGCAGGCGGGGACGCGGCCCCCTGATCGTTGCAAAATGGTTACTTTTTCCCTTTTCATCTCATCAGATGAGCCAACGGCAGATTTCGTAAGAACAAAAAACGCTAAGGTAGAGGCCGGGTTAAACATTTTTTTTGACTGGTTGGATCACTTTTTTTAGCGCTTTTTGCTGGTATAAGCCCCTAATTTGGTTTGTTTTTTTTAATCATGGTCCGGGATGGGCTGAATTCTGTACCCGCCCGCCCGGGGCCGTGGTTGTAATAAAACTCCAAAATTTGATACTAATCACCCTCGCGCCTGAAAAGCGGGGGCCTGACCGTGACAGGAGGTCGAGGTGAAGCCTGCTGATTTTCATAACAAAGGGCCCGTGACCTGCACTTTGATCATGCCTTGTCCCCTCAGACATGAGAGACTTGGCGATGATTGTTTATTAACCATCAGGGAATAGTCATGCAGATTGGAATACCGAGAGAGAGTCTCGCCGGTGAGACCCGGGTCGCAGCGACCCCGGCCACTGTCGAGCAGCTGAAAAAGCTCGGCTTCGAGGTTGCCATCGAGGCCGGTGCCGGCCTGCGAGCCAGCTTCGATGATGCCGCCTTCGAGGCTGCCGGTGCCAGCGTGGTACCGAACGTCTGGCAAGCCGACCTTGTCTTCAAGGTCAACGCGCCGACCGAGGCCGAAATCGCACAAATTAAGGATGGTGCCACCCTGGTGAGCTTCATCTGGCCCGCCCAGAACCCCGAGCTGGTCAAGAAGCTTTCCGAGCGCAACATCAATGTGATGGCGATGGACATGGTGCCGCGGATCTCCCGTGCCCAGTCCCTCGACGCCCTCTCTTCCATGGCCAACATCGGTGGCTATCGCGCCGTCGTGGAAGCCGCGCACCAGTTCGGTCGCTTCTTCACCGGCCAGATCACCGCCGCCGGTAAAGTACCGCCCGCCAAGGTGCTGGTCATCGGTGCCGGTGTGGCCGGTCTGGCCGCCATCGGGACCGCCGGTTCCCTCGGTGCCATCGTGCGTGCCTTCGATACCCGTCTGGAAGTGGCCGAGCAGATCGAGTCCATGGGTGGGGAATTCCTCAAGCTGGACTTCGGCGGCGAAGATGGCGCTTCCAGCGACGGTTACGCCAAGGTGATGAGCGAAGAGTTCATCAAGGCCGAGATGGAGCTGTTCGCCCAGCAGGCCAAGGAAGTGGACATCATCATCACTACCGCCCTGATCCCGGGCAAGCCGGCACCCAAGCTCATCACCAAGGAAATGGTGGACAGCATGAAGCCGGGCTCCGTCATCGTGGACATGGCGGCCCAGGCCGGCGGCAACTGCGAATACACGGTACCGGGTGAACTGCATGTCACTGACAACGGCGTCAAGGTGATCGGTTACACCGATCTGCCGGGCCGCCTGCCTGCCCAATCCTCCCAGCTCTACGGCACCAACCTGGTGAACCTGATGAAGCTGATGTGCAAGGAGAAGGACGGCAACGTCGCCATCGACTTCGAAGACGTGGTACAGCGCAACATGACGGTGGTCCAGGCCGGTGAAGTGACCTTCCCGCCCCCCGCCATCTCCGTCTCTGCCGCCCCGCAGAAACCCGCTGCCGCCAAACCGGCCGCCAAGAAGGAAGAGGCCAAGCCCTCCAACAAGAAGTTCGTGTTCGGTGCCCTCGGCATCGCCGCCTTCGGTTGGGTGGCCGCCGTGGCGCCTGCCGCCTTCCTCTCCCACTTCACCGTCTTCATCCTGGCCTGCGTGGTCGGTTACTACGTGGTGTGGAACGTCTCTCACGCCCTGCACACGCCGCTGATGTCGGTCACCAATGCCATCTCCGGCATCATCGTGGTCGGTGCGCTGTTGCAGATTGGACAAGGGTCGACCCTGGTCACCGTGCTGGCCTTTGTCGCCGTGCTGATTGCCAGTATCAACATCTTCGGTGGCTTCACCGTCACTCAGCGCATGCTGAAGATGTTCCGTAAGGATTAAGGGGGTTTAACGTGTCTCAAGGACTGGTAACAGCATCCTATATCGTTGCCGCCGTGCTCTTCATCCTCAGTCTCGCGGGACTGTCGAAGCAAGAAACGGCCAAGCATGGCAACCTGTTCGGTATCGCGGGGATGGCCATCGCCCTGCTCGCCACCGTCTTCAACCCGGAAACCAGTGGCGTCCACTGGATCATCCTGGCCATGGCCATCGGTGGCGCCATCGGCGTGCGTCTGGCCCTCAAGGTCGAGATGACCGAGATGCCGGAGCTGGTGGCCGTGCTGCACAGCTTCGTGGGCATGGCAGCGGTGCTGGTGGGCTTCAACAGCTTCATCGATCTGCACCCCTCCGCCCCCGCTGAAGTGGTGGTCTCCGTCGGTTCCAACCTGGATGCGACCCTGGCAGCCGCCCGGGCGGCGTTCGAGCAGGCGGCAAGCGTCGCCCAGGTCGAGCACCTCTCCGGCGCCATGCTGAACATCCACCTGGTGGAAGTGTTCCTGGGCGTCTTCATCGGTGCCGTGACCTTCACCGGTTCCGTGGTGGCGTTCGGCAAGCTGCGTGGCCTCATCTCTTCCAAGCCGCTGATGCTGCCGCACCGCCACAAGCTGAACCTGCTGGCAGTGGTGGTCTCCATCGCGCTGATGATCCACTTCGTCAATGCCGGTGGCTCCACCTTCGCCCTGCTGGTGATGACCCTGATCGCCTTCGCCTTCGGCTGGCACCTGGTCGCCTCCATCGGTGGTGCGGACATGCCGGTGGTGGTCTCCATGCTGAACTCCTACTCCGGTTGGGCGGCGGCGGCGGCGGGCTTCATGCTTTCCAATGACCTGCTGATCGTCACCGGTGCCCTGGTGGGTTCCTCCGGTGCCATCCTTTCCTACATCATGTGCAAGGCGATGAACCGCTCCTTCATCTCCGTGATCGCCGGTGGCTTCGGCTCCGACGGCGTGGCCTCCACCGCCGAGCAGGAGCTGGGCGAATACCGCGAGACCAACGCCGAAGACGTGGCCGACATGCTGAAAAACGCCAGCTCCGTCATCATCACCCCGGGCTACGGCATGGCGGTGGCGCAGGCCCAGTACCCGGTGGCCGAGATCACCCAGAAGCTGCGTGATCGCGGCGTCAAGGTGCGCTTCGGCATCCACCCGGTGGCCGGTCGTCTGCCTGGTCACATGAACGTGCTGCTGGCGGAAGCGAAAGTCCCCTATGACATCGTGCTGGAAATGGACGAGATCAACGATGACTTCGCCGACACCGACGTGGTGCTGGTGATCGGTGCCAACGACACCGTCAACCCGGCCGCCATGGAAGATCCGGGCAGCCCCATCGCCGGCATGCCGGTGCTGGAAGTGTGGAAGGCGCAGAACGTCATCGGCTTCAAGCGCTCCATGAACACTGGCTACGCCGGTGTCCAGAACCCGCTGTTCTTCAAGGAGAACACCCAGATGCTGTTTGGCGATGCCAAGGCCAGCGTCGAGGCCATCCTGAAGGCGCTGTAAGCGTTGACCGGATGAGACAAAAAGGGGGCTTCGGCCCCCTTTTTTATGACCAGGGTGGATGACCGTGGCAGGGAACAGACAGGCGGTGGTGCCTGCCTGTCCGGACTGACTGACGAGCCCTGGCTCAATTAAAGTTGAGCCAAAGCACCAAAAAACCACCTTAAAGGCCTCTCATGGGGCCTTTTTGTCATTTCAGTCGTGATTTTGCTCACATTTTGTGGTGTTGTCTCACCAGTCGGGCATAATGCCCGCGCAAAAAGCGGATTTGCTCAATTTTATTTGAGTCCGCTGTGAATATCCTTACCCAACGTTGACCGGATGACCCCATGACCGAGGTAGCTCCCTTGCGCGACGCCAGCACACTGACCGATGAAGAGCGCCATCTGATCGCCAGCTTCGAGCCTGCGGTGGCGGCGCTGTCCGCCCTGTTTGGCCCGGGCTGCGAGGTGGTGCTGCACGCCTTTGACAGTCTGCACGCCTCCGTCATCAAGATTGCCAACGGCCACATCACCGGCCGCCAGGAGGGAGCGCCGGTCACCGATTTTGCGCTCGACAAGTTGCACAGTGCCGCCGGCAGCCAGTGGAGCAGCTATTTCTCCCGCTCCCGGGAGGGCACCCTGCTGAAGTCTTCGTCCATCACCATCAGCAACCGCGAGGGCAAACCCATCGGTATGCTGTGCGTGAATTTCAGCCTGGACACGCCCCTTGGCAGCCTGCTCGACACCTTTGCCCCGCCCGCAGTGCCCCCTGCCCACGGCACCGAGACCTTCGCCAGCTCGGTGGATGATCTGGTGGCGCAGGTGATCGCCAAGGTGGACAGGGATCCCGGGCTGGGCAGCAGCGTGCGCAACAAGGCGATCGTGCACCGGCTCTACGACATGGGCATCTTCGAGATCAAGGATGCCGCCCAACTGGTGGCCGAGCTGCTCGGCATCTCCCGCCATACCGTTTACCTGCATATTCGCAATCACAAGGCGGAACTGGCCGAACAACAATGACGAGCCCGCACGCGGGCGTCATGAACATGAGACACATCGCAATGAACGCACAATGGACCGACTTTATTACCCTGCTCAAGCGTGAAGTGGTGCCGGCCCTCGGCTGCACCGAGCCCATGTCGGTCGCCTTGGCGGCGGCCAACTGCCGCAAGCTGCTGGGGCTGGTACCGACTCGCACCCGCGTCTGGGTCAGCGGCAATCTGTTCAAGAACGGCATGGGGGTCGGGGTGCCGGGTACCGGCATGATCGGCCTGCCGGTGGCCGCCGCCGTCGGCATCACCGGTGGCAACCCGGATGCCGGGCTGGAGGTGCTCAAGAGCCTCACGCCGGATCAGGTCGAGGCGGCCAAGGGGCTGCTGCCCACCATAGAGGTGGATGTGAAGGATGTGCCCGACGTGCTCTACGCCGAGGTGCTGGCCGAAGTGGAGGGGCACAGCGCCCGGGTGGTGATCTGTACCGACCATACCCGCATCGTGCTGATGGAGAAGGATCGCGAGGTGTTGATGGTGCAGGACAGCGCCCCCGGGGTGCAGATCCAGCCAGCCAAGGCCGACAAGCCCGCCATGACCCTGAAGGAGATCGTGGCCTTCGCCCTGGAGGTGCCGCTGGCCGAGATCGACTTCATCCGCGAGGCGGCCACCATGAACCAGGCGCTGGCGGACGAAGGGCTGCAGGGCTATGGCCTGCGCATCGGCAAGATCCTCACCGACCAGGTGGAACGCAAGCTGCTTTCCGACGATCTGATGACCCTGGCCATGCGCCTGTCGTCTGCCGCCTCCGATGCGCGGATGGATGGCGCCATGCTGCCCGCCATGTCCAACTCCGGTTCCGGCAACCAGGGCATTGCCGCCACCATGCCGGTGGTCGCCGCCGCCCGCTTCCTCAAGGCCGATGACGAGCAGCTGGCCCGTGCCCTGGTGATGAGCCACCTGGTGGCCATCTACATCAAGGCTTACCAGAACAAACTCTCCGCCCTGTGTGCAGCCAGCACTGCCGCCATGGGATCGGGGGCCGCCATCACCTGGCTGCTGGGGGGCCAGTTCGAGCAGATCAGCCACTGCATCAACAACATGATTGGGGATGTTTCCGGCATCATCTGCGACGGCGCCGGCAGCGCCTGCTCCATGAAGGTCTCCACCTCAACCTCGGCGGCGGTGAAATCCTCGCTGATGGCCATCAACAATCTGCGCGTGCCCCAGAGCGAGGGGATCGTCTCGGACGATGTGGACCAGACCATCGCCAACCTGGGTCGCCTCTCCAGGGAGGGGATGCTGGATACCGACATCGAGATCATCAACATCATGCGGGCCAAGCAGCAGGGTAAGCACCAGTGACCCCGGAGTGCCGCCGTCGGCCATAAAAAAACCGGAGCCAGTGGCTCCGGTTTTTCATTGTCCGTTCGCTACTCAGCCGCGACCGAGACGGTTGTCCGGGTAGTTTTTGGCCAGCACTTCTCGGGCATGCTGGGCCAGGGTCGGCATCTTCAGGGTGTCATAGGCGTTGACCATGATCTCCAGCGCCTTCTCGGTTTCCATCGTGTCAGGATAGGTCTCGACGATCAGCTTGGCGCGGTTGGCGGCGGCGATCAGGGCGTCACGCTTGACGTAGTACTCGGCTACCCCCAGGTCATAGCGGGCAAGACGGTTCTTCAGGCCGATCATGCGGGCACGGGCATCGGCTGCATAGCTGCTGTTGGGGTAGTTCTGCAGCAGGGTCTTGAAGTCCTGGAAGGCCTGACGGGCGTAGGAGGGGTCCTTGTCATCCCGATTGATGCCGAGGAAATCCTGGAAGAAGTTGTAATCCGCCGCCATGTTGGTCAGGCCGCGCATATAGAAGACGTAATCGATGTTCTTGTGCGCCGGGTTCAGGCGGATAAAACGGTCGATGTTGGCGATCGCCTGGGCGGTATCATCCTGCTTGTAGTAGGCATAGATGAGATCGAGCTGAACCTGGTTTGAGTAGGCACCGAACGGGTAACGAGAGTCCAGCGCTTCCAGCAGTTCGATGGCATTGAGGTAGTTGCCGGTATCCAGTTTGATGCGGGCTTTCTGGTACAGAACTTCCGGCGGTTCGTCGGGAACCTTGGGTTTGGTGCTGGAACAGCCAGTGATCAGGGTAGCGACCAAGGCGAGCGACATCAGCAGGTGAGACTTCTTTCCCATCAACAACATCCGGTCCATTTCCACGAAATTGGCAAAGTATCCGTTATGCTTGGCTAAAAGAAAAGCTAGAATACCCGGATTATTTCGAATTGATACCCCCGCTCAAGAGACCATACATGAGCCAGCATATTGAACTGACAGGCGAATTTCAGGATCACCAATTCGGGCAACGACTCGACCAGGCCCTGGCCGAATTGTTTCCCGACTACTCCCGGACCCGCATCAAGGAGTGGATTTTACAGGACAGAGTGACCCTGGACGGTCAGGTTGCCAATACCCCGCGCGAGAAAGTGGTGGCCGGGCAGCAGGTACATGTGAATGTGGAACTGGCAGACGACACCCGCTGGGATGCCCAGAACATCGAGCTGAACATCGTCTATGAAGATGAACACATCCTGGTGATCGACAAGCCGGCCGGCCTGGTGGTTCACCCAGGCGCCGGTACGCCGGACGGCACCGTGCTCAACGCCCTGCTGCACCGCTACCCCGGCATCGCCGAGGTCCCCCGCGCCGGTATCGTGCACCGTCTGGACAAAGACACCACGGGGTTGATGGTGGTGGCCAAGACCATTCCCGCCCAGACCCACCTGGTGGAAGCCCTGCAGGCACGCCAGATCACCCGTGAGTACGAGGCGATTGCCATCGGTCACATGACCGCCGGCGGCACCGTCGATGCCCCCATCGGTCGTCACCCGACCCAGCGTACCCACATGGCCGTGGTGCCCAACGGGCGCGAGTCCGTCACCCACTACCGGGTGCACGAGAAGTTCCGTGGGCACACCCGTCTGCGGTTGCGGCTGGAGACCGGCCGTACCCACCAGATCCGTGTCCACATGGCCCACATCAAGCATCCGCTGGTGGGGGATCCCGCCTACGGCGGTCGTCTGCGTCTGCTGCGCAACGCCACCCCCGAACTGACCGAGGCCCTGCGCGGTTTCCACCGTCAGGCGCTGCACGCCACCATGCTGAAGCTGGCGCACCCCATCACGGGTGAAGTGATGGAGTGGCACTCCACCACGCCGCAGGACATGGTGGCGCTGATGGAAGTGCTGCGGGCGGATACCCTGGCCAATCCGGACGATCTGGTCTGGAACTGATCCCGGGGGCGGCCTTGCGACGATTCCTGCCGTAACCTGCCCTCCATGATCTGATGCGGGGCCCCTTGACTGGTTGCAGCCAAGGGGCCCCGTTTTCATATGAACGAAAGGAGCCACAGATGAACTGGATCGCACCCGACTGGCCTGCACCGGGCAATGTCAGGGCTCTCTCGACCACCCGGGACGGCGGCATCAGCGAAGGGGTCTTTGCTGGTCTGAACCTCGGGGCCCATGTGGGCGATGCACCGGCCAGGGTCGAGGCCAACCGCGCCCGACTGCAGCAGGTGGCGGGGATCCCCGGCACTCTCAACTGGCTCAACCAGGTACATGGCATCGCCGTCCATCCGGTGAGCGACCGTTATGAGCGCGTACCGGATGCCGATGCCGCCTGTGCCCGTGAGGCGGGGCAGGCCTGCATCGTGATGACTGCCGACTGCCTGCCGGTGCTGTTCTGCGATCGGGCAGGCACCGTAGTGGCGGCGGCCCATGCCGGCTGGCGCGGACTGCAGGGGGGCGTATTGGAGGCAAGCATCGCCGCCATGGGCTGCGAGCCTGGCGAGATCCTGGCCTGGCTGGGCCCGGCCATCGGTCCCGCCGCGTTCGAAGTGGGTGGCGAGGTGCGCGATGCCTTCATGGCGGAGCAGGCGGAAGCGGCGACTGCATTCGTGCCATCCCTCAACGAAGGGAAATGGCTGGCGGATATCTATCAGCTGGCCCGACTGCGCCTCGCCCGCGCCGGCGTCACCGCCATCTATGGCGGCGAATACTGCACCTTCAGCGACAGCGAGTGCTTCTACTCCTATCGCCGCGACGGGCAGACTGGTCGCATGGCCTCCCTTGTGTGGCTGGAAAAATAGCCGAAGAGGCGCTCGCGAGTGGCCGCAAGCGCCTCTTCACTCCCTGGTGATGGCCCTTTGGCGGCCATGTCTTGCTGCCGAGCAGGCTCAGGGTACAGGCTGCCATTGCGAGGTCGTTTTCCCTCGGTCATTGCTATTGAGGAAAAAATAAACAGCCACCCCTTGAAATTGCCCTTCAAGACCACATCTTCCTTGTCAGAAAGCGATGTTGTTGCCGCGCATGCGGCGTCTGTCTTGAAGGGGGAGTGCAATGCGCCTCGATCGCCTGACCAGCAAATTCCAGATTGCCATTTCCGATGCCCAGTCTCTTGCACTGGGTCGTGACCACCAATTCATTGAACCCGTCCATCTGATGAGCGCCTTGCTCAATCAGGACGGCGGATCCATTCGTCCGCTGCTCACCCTGACCGGGCTCGACATCAATACCCTGCGCTCGCGCCTCGGCGAGGAGCTGGATCGCCTGCCCCGCGTCAGCGGGGTGGAAGGAGACGTACAGCTCTCCAACGGCCTCGGCCGCCTGCTCAACGTCTGCGACAAGCTGGCCCAGCAGCGCAAGGATCAGTTCATCTCGTCCGAGCTGTTCGTGCTGGCGGCCCTGGACGAGAAGGGGACGCTGGGCGAGCTGCTGCGTGCCCAGGGGCTGACCAAGGAAAAACTCGAGGCAGCCATCGACAAGGTACGTGGCGGCAAGAAGGTGGAGGATGCCAACGCCGAGGAGAATCGCCAGGCGCTGGAGAAGTACACCATCGATCTCACCGAGCGGGCAGAACTCGGCAAGCTCGACCCGGTGATCGGCCGGGATGACGAAATTCGCCGCACCATCCAGGTGCTGCAACGCCGCACCAAGAACAACCCGGTGCTGATCGGTGCCCCCGGCGTCGGCAAGACCGCCATCGTCGAGGGGCTGGCCCAGCGCATCATCAATGGCGAAGTGCCGGAAGGACTCAAGAACAAGCGGGTGCTCTCTCTGGACATGGGGGCCCTGGTGGCCGGTGCCAAGTATCGCGGCGAGTTCGAGGAGCGGCTCAAGGCGGTCCTGAACGATCTGGCCAAGGAAGAGGGCAGCGTCATCCTCTTCGTGGACGAGCTGCACACCATGGTCGGCGCCGGCAAGGGCGAGGGTGCCATGGATGCGGGCAACATGCTCAAGCCCGCCCTGGCCCGCGGCGAGCTGCACTGCGTCGGGGCCACCACCCTCGATGAGTACAGGCAGTATGTGGAGAAGGATGCCGCGCTGGAGCGCCGTTTCCAGAAGGTGCTGGTGGAGGAGCCCTCGGTGGAGGACACCATCGCCATCCTGCGTGGCCTGAAGGAGCGCTACGAGCTGCACCACCATGTGCAGATCACCGACCCCGCCATCGTCGCGGCGGCCCAGCTATCCCACCGCTACATCGCGGATCGCCAGCTGCCTGACAAGGCCATCGACCTCATCGACGAGGCGGCGGCCAGCATCCGGCTCCAGATCGACTCCAAGCCGGAATCCCTGGACAGGCTCGAGCGGCGCATCATCCAGCTCAAGCTGGAGCAGCAGGCGCTGATGAAGGAGGACGATGACGCCAGCCGCAAGCGCCTCGATCTGCTCAATCAGGAGCTGACGGAAAAAGAGCGGGAATACAACGAGCTGGAAGAGGTGTGGAAGGCCGAGAAGGCTGCCCTCGCCGGGACCCAGCACATCAAGGCTGCACTGGAGCAGGCCCGTCAGGATCTCGATGTGGCGCGCCGCGCAGGGGACTTGGGCCGCATGTCCGAGTTGCAGTACGGCCGCATCCCGGAGCTGGAGAAACAGCTGGATCTCGCCACCCAGGCTGAGATGCAGGAGACCAGCCTGTTGCGCAACCGGGTCACCGACGTGGAGATCGCCGACGTCCTGGCCCGCTGGACCGGCATTCCGGTGGCCCGCATGCTGGAAGGGGAACGGGAGAAGCTGCTGCGGATGGAAGATCAGCTGCACAGCCGGGTGATCGGCCAAGAAGAGGCGGTGGACGCCGTCTCCAACGCCATTCGCCGCTCTCGTGCCGGGCTGTCCGACCCGAACCGCCCCATCGGCTCCTTCCTCTTCCTCGGCCCCACCGGGGTGGGCAAGACCGAGCTGTGCAAGGCGCTGGCGGAGTTCCTGTTCGATACCCAGGATGCCATGGTGCGGATCGACATGTCCGAGTTCATGGAGAAACACAGCGTGGCCCGTCTGGTGGGGGCGCCTCCGGGATACGTGGGTTACGAGGAAGGGGGGTATCTCACCGAGGCGGTGCGCCGTCGCCCCTATTCGGTGATCCTGCTGGACGAGGTGGAGAAGGCGCATCCCGATGTCTTCAACATCCTGTTGCAGGTGCTGGACGATGGCCGCCTGACCGACGGTCAGGGGCGTACCGTGGACTTCCGCAACACCGTGGTGATCATGACCTCCAACCTCGGGTCTGATCTCATCCAGGAGCACCACTCCGAGAAGGATTACGACGAGATGAAGGTCATGCTGATGGAGGTGCTGAGCCGCAGCTTCCGGCCGGAGTTCATCAACCGGATCGACGAGACCGTGGTGTTCCACCCCCTCGGTGAGGAGCACATCAAGTCCATTGCCCGCATCCAGCTCAAGAGCCTGATGAGCCGTCTGGAGTCCCAGGGCTTCGAGGTGGAGGTGAGCGAGGAGCTGCTGACCAAGCTGGTTCATGCCGGGTTCGATCCCGTCTACGGGGCGCGCCCCCTCAAGCGGGCGATCCAGCAGAAGGTGGAGAACCCGCTGGCCCAGGCCCTGCTCAGCGGTCGGGTCATCCCTGGCAAGACACTGCGGCTGGGGGCCGACAGCAACGGCCTCACCATGACCCAGTAATGGGATTGTCGATGAAAAGCGCAGGCCTCGTGCCTGCGTTTTGTTTTCAGGGTGATTGAGATGCTGACGTTTTCCGTTTTGGTGGATGATGATGTTCATCTACCCGGCTGCCTGCCTGAAAAGGGACTGTCGTTGCTGTTGGAGTGCGATGGACTCAAGGTGCTGTTCGACAGTGGTCGGGGCCGGGCGCTGCGGCACAATGCCGAGGTGATGGGGGTAGATCTTGGCTCTCTCACCCATGTGGTGCTGTCCCACGGTCATTACGACCATGTGGGAGGCATCGGCTCCCTGCCCGTCTATTCCGATCCCATTCCATTGATCGCTTGTCCGGATGTGTTCAATGAGCGGGGCTACTTCCTGCCGTTGCTGCCCCGACGCTACAACCTCTACCGCCTCTCGGGCGACCTGGATCCGCGACAACTGGCGACGAGAGGGCTGCTCCCTCACTGTTCAGCTGAGCCGGTCTGGCTGTCCGAGCGGCTGGTGTTCCTGGGATCCATACTGCGACGGGAGCAGGCCAAACCCTCCTTGCTTGGTTACATGGTGCGGGGCGGGCGAGTGGAGAAAGACCTTATCAGCGATGATTCGGCGCTGGTCTACAAGAGCGAGCAGGGTCTGATAGTCTTCATCGGCTGTGGTCACGCCGGGGCCGAGAACATCATCGCGCGGGCCAAGGAGGTGTGTGGCGATGAGCGGATCCACGCCGTTATCGGCGGCCTGCATCTGAAGTTTTCCGGCCCGCAGCGGGCGGTGGCGCTCGGCACTTATCTGCAGGAGGAGGCGGTAGAGAAGCTGTTTGCCTGTCATTGCACCGGCAAACGGAAGGCAGTGCTGCCGCGGCAGCGCCAGATCGGGGCCGGTTTCGAGTACCGATTTCCTGCATAAAAAAACGGCAATCCGAAGATCGCCGGGAGGAATGTATTCGATGCGATCTGACGTGGGTTGAGCGGATCGCAGGGGCAAGCCCCAGGGTCGGCAGGCACAGTCAGCGACCATGCCCGCCTTACAGTCAGTCGGGATACGCTCTCCACCCCGGCTGACCAGCTTCGCTATCGCGTCTGTCCCGCGCCGTGTTGCCGCGATAGGAGGACAGATGCAATCAAATCAATTCGTTACAGCATGTCTGGGATGGCAGCCTTCATTTCAGATGGCCAGACGCCGACCTGGACCTGACCTATGTGCTCTTTTTGCAGCAGCAGCATGGCCAGACGGGATTGGCCGATGCCACCGCCGATGGTCTGCGGCATCCGTGCAGCCAGCAGATCCTGGTGCCAGTCGTACTGCAGGCGATCCTCGTCGCCGGTGATGGCCAGCTGGCGGCGCAGCGCCTCGGCGTCGACCCGGATCCCCATGGAGGAGATCTCGAAGCTGTCCTGCAGTACCGGGTTCCACACCAGAATGTCACCATTCAGACCCGCCAGCCCCAGCTCGCTCTCGCTGCTCCAGTCGTCGTAGTCCGGGGCACGGACGTCGTGGCGTTCGCCGTGGGAGAGGGCGCCACCGATACCGATGAGGAAGACCGCTCCCAGCTCTTTGGCGATGGCGCGCTCGCGTCCCTTGGCATCGAGGTCCGGGTAGCGGGTCAGCAGCTCTTCACTGTGCAGGAACTGAATATCCGCCGGCAGGAAGGGGGTCAGGTCGTGCTCGGCACAGACCGCGCGCTCGGTGGCCTTGATGGCGACCCAGATGCCGCGCACCGTCTCCTGCAGATAGGTCAGATCCCGGCGCTCGCCCGGCATCACCTTCTCCCAGTCCCACTGGTCGACGTAGACGGAGTGAATGGGGCTGAGACGTTCCTCGTCCGGACGCAGTGCCTTCATGTGGGTGTAGATGCCTTCACCCGGGCCGAAACCGAAGCGACCCAGAGTCTGGCGCTTCCACTTGGCCAGGGAGTGGACCACTTCATAGCTGTGCTCCGGCAGGGTTTTCACCTTGACCTGCACTGCATGCTCGCAGCCGGAGAGGTTGTCCTGGGTGCCGTCACCGACCCGGCTCAGAATGGGGGCTTGTACCTCCATCAGGCCGAGTTGCAGTGCGAGTTGGCGGGAGAACATCTCTTTGACGAAGCTGATCTGCTGTTGGCTGCGGATGTAGTGCTGTTTCATGCTGAATTACCTGTCGTGAATCCGTTGAATGCGGTGATTCTTCAACAGAATCCCAACTAAATTCAATATTCGATAATTGAAATAGGCTTTGTTTGTTTTTTTATTCAAAATAAGCCATCAATTAATGATGAATCATTAAAAGGAGCGCAAAAAAGTGTCAGAAAATTATCGGATCGATAATCTCGATCAGGCCATCCTCTCCGCCCTGATGGAGAATGCGCGCCTGCCTTACGCCGAGCTGGCCAAACAACTGCTGGTGAGCCCGGGCACCATCCACGTGCGGGTAGAGAAGATGAAGCAGGCGGGCATCATCGAGGGAACGCGGGTGCAGGTGAACCCCAAGAAGCTGGGCTACGACGTCTGCTGCTTCATCGGGATCAACCTCAAGAGCGCCAAGGATTACCCGTCGGCCCTGGCCAAACTGCAGGCGCTGGACGAGGTGGTGGAGGCCTACTACACCACGGGCCACTACAGCATCTTCATGAAGGTGATGACCCGTTCCATCGACGAGTTGCAGACGGTACTGATCCACAAGATCCAGACCATCGACGAGATCCAGTCCACCGAGACGCTGATTTCGCTGCAAAACCCGATCCTGCGGGATGTGAAGCCTTGAGTCGGGTGGTCTGAGGGGGGCGTAGAGACCCCTCTCCCGTGATAGACCCTGTCCGCGCTGCAGAATTCGACCCTGTGGGAGATGACACCCTGACTGGTGGGTCAGGGTTCGATATAGGGGATGCCGTATTTGTCGTAGAGGGCCTTGAGCCGGCCGTCCCGCTTCATGTGCAGCAATTCGGCATCATAGGCGGCCATCAGGGCCGGGGTGTCGGCATCGGCCCGGGAACGGGTCCAGGCATTGAAGTAGGGGCTGGTCTTGAGGGGTTTTGGCAGGTAGTCGAGCTTGCCTTCCAGTCCCTCCTCTCTTATCTGGGTGAAGGCGGTGACCAGGGACATGGGCACCACGTCGATACGACCGGCAATGAGTTTTCGCAGTTGCAGCTGGTTGATGGGGATCTCCTGGAAGTGATAGCTCGGGTCTGTCATGGCTGCCGCGAGCTCGGGGGTATAGGAGAAATCCCGGGTGACACCGATACGCCAGGGTTTGAGATCCGTCAGATGGTCATAGTGGATCAGGCCTGCGGACTCCTTGCGTATGAAGAAGTGCCAGCTATGGAGCATATGGGCCTGTTTGGGGTAGAGCAGATAGGCCTCCCGCTCCGGTTTGTAGGAGTGGGCCAGCAGCAGATCATAGAAGCCGCTTTCGGCATTGCGGGTGAGCCTGGCTCCCGAATCGATGAGCTCAATCCTGATGGGGGTATGGAGCGTGCCGAAGATGGCGGTGACGAGATCCACATCCAGCCCGCGAGGGTGTCCCTGTGCATCCAGCCACTTGAGAGGGGGCTCCTGGATGCCACCAATGACCAACTCCCTGGCTGACAGCCAGCAGGGCAGCAGAAAGCAGAATACGAGCAAGCGTCGCACGTTACATCTCCTGAGCATTGGGGACGGGGTCGCATCCGGCAGGGACTGTGACCGATACCTATCTAACTAGAGACGACCACGGATGGCAAACCCTGAAATGGGGAGGGGACAAACGAACGGTGCCGGTGGGAGGGGGGCGGGCTGCCTCGACAGGCCGCCCCGTGGCAGAGTCGGGCGGGATGGACCAGCCACTCGCCGGCTGTGAGCGGGAGGGTAGTCGGCATGAAACGTGTGCGAGGTGGCCTGCCTCAGGTTGCCTGACACTGTTTCATCTGGGTGTTGAGGGCCTGCATCACCTGACGACGGCTGATGATGCCCGTCACCTTGCCTCCCTCCATTACCGGATAGACCTTGGGTCTGGCCCCGGCCATCTGGCGGGCGAGATCCACGATGTTGTCATCAGGAGAGACGAACAGCGGGGTCCGGCTCATCAGATCTTCGACCAGAGTACGGGTGTCGCAGTGATAGCTGCCCGTGAGCAGGGCGGGAATGCAATCCTGCTCGGAGAGAAATCCGACGAGGTGCTGATGGTCATCCAGTACCGGCAGGCCCCCCAGGTTTGCCCGATGGAGTCTGTCCAGCGCCTCGGCCAGACCGAGGCCGGGGTGCAGTGAGTGGGTCAATGGCTGCATATGATCGCGAATTTGTAGCATGATGGTGGCTCCATGGGGGTCGATGGGGCCACTATGCCCGGTAGCTGTGACACGGGGCCAATGGGTTTTGCCTCGGACATCGATAGGTCATGGCCGATGAATGGGCCCTCCGTGCGATCCTGCATGGATCGGGGAGGGCGACAACCACAAGGAGAGTGTATGCGTGCATTGGTAACGGGCTGTGGCCGTCGCCTGGGATTCTATCTGTGCGAGCAGCTGGTGGCCGCTGGCTGGCAGGTGACGGGCAGCTATCGCAGCGAACGGCCCGAGCTGGATCGTCTGCGAGACGTGGGCGTCGAACTGGTACAGGCGGACTTTACCCGGGAAGAGGAGGTTGGCGCCGTGGTGACGGCGCTGGCGGCCCATGAGGATCTTGCCCTGATCATCCACAATGCCTCCGCCTTCGAGCCCCAGGCGGCGGATCCTGCGGTGCAGCTGGCCCAGTTTGATCAGTTCTACCGGGTACACATGGCGGCTCCCTTCCAGCTCAACCGGGCGCTGGCCCCCGCCCTTGCCCGCCAGCCCAACGGGGGCATCATCCACATCACCGATATCTACATCCATGCCCCGGCGCCCCAGTTTGCCGCCTACGTGGCCACCAAGGCGGGAGCCCATTCCCTGGCCATGAGCTTTGCCCGCGAACTGGCGCCTGCCGTGCGGGTCAACACCATAGAGCCTGGCCCCATCCTGTTTCTCGACGAGCACGGGGATGACTGGCGCCAGCAGGTGCTGGCGAAGACGCCGCTGGCGCGGGAAGGGGGTCTGGAGCCCATCTGGCAGGCGGTACAGATGCTGATGAAGAACGACTACATGACCGGGGCCAGCATCCGGGTGGACGGGGGGCGCGCCCTCGCCGTCATCTAGGGCAAGGCGGGCCGCCATGACATGAGGCGCCTTTGGGCGCCTCATGTGTGTGAACGGCTCAAGGGTGCCGGATGGCGGCGTGCCGGGAAGGGGGGCCGGGGTGGCCATTGCCGGGAAGCAGGGCCTCGTCTTGCTGGCAGAGATGGATGGGGGCCTGGCCGATGCGCTGCTTC
Source organism: Aeromonas sp. LsrichE-8G (assembly GCF_022869435.1). Lineage (NCBI taxonomy): Bacteria > Pseudomonadati > Pseudomonadota > Gammaproteobacteria > Aeromonadales > Aeromonadaceae > Aeromonas > Aeromonas sp. LsrichE-8G. Next base: position 24,462 of record NZ_JALIHH010000234.1, on the reverse strand, counting down.
GCAAACACCTTGCTGCCCGGCAGGCCGAGGGTCACCTTGCCGGAGTCCACACTGCCGCCCTGATACATCTCCGCCAGCAGATCCCCCAGGTAGGCATCCACCCCGGCCTCGGCGAAGTCATCCCGTTCGCCGCAGGCCAGTATGTCGATGTCCAGTGGCCTGTCCGCCACCTTGCACAGGGGGTTGCTGCGATCCCGGCCATGGGCCAGCTCCATGGTGACAAACTCGGCCTTGAGCTGGACGGGGGAGAGGTCGCTCTGGACGACGAACAGGCAGTTGAGGAAGTCGTGGCGCGAATGCATGCCCACGGGTTTGGTCTGGATGACGGAACTCAGGTGAAGGCGACCAAAGCGGGCCAGCAATTCGGCGACGACCTGACTGACGTGCAGGGCGGGGTCGAGATTGGATCCAATGCTACAGAGGTAAAACATGCTTTCCATTCCTTGGGTTGGGCTCGTCTGAAATATATACGCAGCTCACGGTTATGGGATTCACTATGAATTAACATGTCGTTATCTGTTGTGATCCAACGCTGATTGGCAGAAAGGAGGTTTGCATGAGCGTAGAAATGAAATGGGCACTGTTGGCCGCGTCAGGGGCCCTTGCCATGATCATTGTCATCTGTGTGGCGTCCGTCGGCCTGGCGTGAATCCGGCCTCGGTGAGCAATCAAACCGGCTTTATGGCCGGTTTTGCTTTTTGGGGCAGTGCGGATATGCTGGCTCCCCCATGACGAATCGAGACCGCAGAAGATGACCAAGGTTCGGCCCCGCTCCCTGCTCCAGGTAGTACTGATGGGCTTCGTGCTGGTGCTGATGCCCCTGGGGGGCATGATCTGGCACGACAGTCAGGCGCTCTCCCACCTGGGCCAGCTCACCAGCGACGAGATGGAACGTGCGGTGCGGGACACTCGCCGGGCGACGCTGCTCTCCACCCAGGCCATCGATCTGGAGCGCACCCTGCGCCGCTATGCGGTCCTGGGTGATGACCGCATCCTGGCCAGCTATCGGCAGCAGCTGGTGCGCTACCGGGAACTGCTCGCGACCCATCAGGACTCCATTCCGGATGCCGAGGTCTACGGAGATCTCGAGGCGACGCTGGTCTGGCTCGACGGCCTGCAGGATCTGCGCAAGGCCAGGCAGGAGGCGACCAGCCCCCGTTTCACCGACTTCAACGAACTGAACCAGCAACTGGAAGTGGTCACCCGCAGCCAGGTGGATGATCACGTGACCCGCATGCGGGGCGCCATCGTGGAGCTGAAACAGCAGATCTGGTGGGTCAGCGGCTTCGTGGTCGGGCTCAGCCTGCTGCTGGTGTTGCTCTTTACCTACCTCATCATCCACCCGGTACGTCAGATTGAGTCGCGGATCCTGAGTCTGGGCGCAGGCGTCGAGCCGGATCAGCGCCCGGTGGACGGCCCGGCCGAACTGGTGCTGCTGGGGGAGAGGATCAGCTGGCTGCACGACAAGCTCAAGGAGCTGGAACAGCAGAAATACCAGTTCCTGCGCCACGTATCCCACGAGCTGAAAACCCCCCTTGCCGTGCTGCGGGAGGGGGCTGATCTGCTTTCGGAGCAGCTGGTGGGGCCCCTCAACGGGGATCAGCAGGAGATCTGCCAGATGCTGGAGGAGAACAGCCGCCGTCTGCAGACCCTGATCGAGCGGCTGCTCGACTTCAATCGCCTCAGCCAGCAGGAGGTGTTCACCCTGTCCGAGGTGCCCCTGGCGCCCTTGTTGTCAGACTTGTCCGAAGAGTACCGGCTCGCGCTGGAATCCAAGCAAATCAGTGTACACTTGCCGCCCGAGCCCATCAGCCTGCGGGCAGAGCCCTACCGCCTGCGACTCATCCTCGACAATCTCTTTTCCAACGCGGTCAGCTATGGCGCCAGGGGCGGACAGATCTGGATCCGCGCCGGGGCGGGGGCAGGCGGCGGCTGGCTGGAGGTGGCCAACGAAGGGCCTGTCATCCCGCCAGACGAGCGGGAGCGCATCTTCGAGCCCTTTGAACAGGGCAGCATAGTGCGCCAGGGATTGCTGAAAGGCTCCGGCATGGGCCTCTCCATTGCCCGTGAGTCTGCCATGAGCCTGGGCGGCGAGCTCAGACTCATCGAGGATGCCCAGGCGGATGTCTGTTTCCGGCTGGATTTGAACGTGCGCCCGAGCTGACGGGCGTGGCGGCGACCCCGCAGGTGCGGGTGGCGCCTTGACACCGAATATTGAGAGGAGCGGGCAGGTGCCTGTTCCCCACCAGGATCTGAAGTGACATTCAAGATGAAACGATTTGTGATTCCCGTATTGATGATAGGCCTGCTCGCTGGCTGTTCCCTGCTGCCTTCTACCAGCCTCACCGAGCCTTCCCAGGAGGCGATCGCCAGGCGGATGGAGTTTGCCAACAAGGAGATGCAGGTGCGCCTGCAATACTCGGACTGGCTGCTGGCCAGCCATCCCCAGCAGCGGATGCAGGAGCGCCAGCGACTGGCCGGCGCCACCGACCTCGAGAGCCGGGTCAGCCTGGCCATGGTCAACACCCACCCGTCCGAATCGGTGGCCAGCCGCCGGGCCGGGCTGGATCAGCTGAAGGCTCTGTTGCCGGAGCTCGGTCTCGATGCCCAGGCCTTCCTGCGCAGCTGGATCGCCCTCGGGGAGGAGCTGCTGGTGCGAGACAGCCGCCGCGACGATCAGAGTCAGGAGGTGAAGCGTCTACGCCAGCAGATAGAGCAGCTCTCCGCCATCGACGAGCAGCTCAACCAGCGTAAGCTCAATGGGGGAGGTCAGCCATGACAGCTCCGGACCGCGCCGCAATGACCGCGTTTTTCGCCAAGAGGGGGTGAGAGCATGAGCCGTATTCTGCTGGTGGACGATGATGCCAGCCTGCTCAAGCTGATGAGCATGCGCCTGCGCAGCCAGGGTTACGAGGTGGATACCGCCGACAGCGCCGAAGGAGCGCTGGACAGGCTGCGCCAGCAACGGGCCGACCTGGTGCTGAGCGATCTGCGCATGGGGGGCATGGACGGGCTGGCGCTGTTCGAGCGGATCCAGTCCCAGTGGCTCGGCATGCCGGTGATCATCATGACCGCCCACGGCACCATTCCCGACGCCATCCAGGCGACCCGCTCCGGGGTGTTCAGCTTCCTCACCAAGCCCATCGACAAGGACGAGCTGCTGGTCACCATAGAACATGCTCTCAGCCTGACCCGTCCGAAGCAGCAGCAGGAGTGGCAGTCCCTCATCCAGACCCGCAACCCGCAGATGGAGCAGTTGCTGATCCAGGCGAGCAGCATCGCCACCATGGACGTGCCCGTGCTGATCCTGGGCCCCTCCGGCGCCGGCAAGGGGGTGATGACCCAGGCGCTGCACCAGGCCAGCCACCGCCGCGACAAGCCGCTGCATACCATCAACTGTGCGGCTCTGCCCTGGCCCGCGCTGGACTTGCAGCTGTTTGGCGAGGATGGCCAGTCCGGCCTGTTTGCCGAGGCCAAAGGCGGCACCCTCTTCCTCGACGAGATAGGGGATCTGTCGGAGTCACTCCAGGCCAAGTTGCTCCAGGTGCTGGCGGAGTATGGTCAGGGTACCCCCGAGGTGCGGGTCATCAGCTCCAGCCATCAGGATCTGGTGACTGCCATGGAAGAGGGGCGTTTTCGCGAGGATCTCTTCTACCGCCTCAACGTGGCCAACATCACCCTGCCGCCGCTGAGCGCCCGCAGCGAGGACATCCCCCTGCTGGCCCGTCAGGCGCTGGACGATTACCGCAACCGTCACCCCGATTGCGCCGCCCTCGGCTTCTCGCCGGAGGCGCTGGCCCTGCTGGCCGCCGCGGCCTGGCCGGGCAACGTGCGCCAGCTCTGCGGGGTGGTGGAGCAGCTCGCGAGCCTCTGCTGCAGCCCGGTGATAGGCGCGGCCATGGTGGAGTCGGCCCTGAGTGGCGGCGGTGGCGGCATTCCCTCGTTCAACGAGGCGCGGGCCGAGTTCGAGAAGGAGTATCTGATCCGGCTGCTGCGCACCACGGAAGGCAATGTGACCCTGGCGGCCAACATGGCGGGGAGAAACCGCACCGACTTCTACAAGCTGCTGAATCGGCACGGCATCGAGGCGGCCAACTTCAAGTCGAAGGGATAAATGACAGAGGGGCGGCCCGTCGATGACGGGCCGCCCCTCTGGTTTCCGACAGAATCGGCCTCAGGCCGGGTCGCTGACGCCGCCGGTGGAGAGGGTCTTCTGGGAGAGCCAGAGGCCGCTCGCCTTCATCAGATAGCCAAACAGGGCGCCGATGATGAGGGAGGGCAGAATGAGCCGCCACTCGCCTGCGGCGCCGAAGGTGGCACAGCACCCGGCGAAGGTGCCGGGAATGTAGGCGAGCCACTGCTGCCTGGCCTGCACGCACATCAGGGTGGCCACCACCCCTGTCATCAGATAACCCGCCATGCCGGCCCCCCACCAAGTCTCCCCGTGGATCAGCAGGAGTGCCCACAGCATGCCGGTGGTGTTGCACAGCAGGGTCTGCAACAGCGCCTTGTAACCGCCACTCGAGGCGAAGTAGCTGGTGCAGCCGAGGAAGCCGACCCAGGAGATGAGACCGAGTGCGGCGGCCAGTCCACCCCAGACGGCGGAGAGGATCCCGGTCGTGATGGCGATGGCGAACAGTGGGCTCATGGCGTGACTCTCAGTGGTTGAATCCGGAAAAGGAGGCAGCCTACTCCGCGGTAGAGCGGCAGCAAGCGGGGGCCGGATTGTGTGTGATCCCGATCACTCTTTGCAACTCTGGAATACGCTTGCGCTCGCGAAAAAAATTCATTGGAGGCGCCGCAGACCTTGTTCCATAGTTAGAGGCCCTGTCCTGCTCATGGAGTGAGTCTGATGGTGCCAAACGTGATCGTTCCTCTGCTGGTGTTCGTAGTGCTCTTCCTGGCCGGTACCATGGCCAAGGCACTGCCCCTTTACCAATTCATGTAATTCTGTGTGAAATAAAACTCGGCCGGGGCGGGTCTTATGGTTGTCAACCTCATCGTCCCGGGAGTTTTTTCATGTTGATCAAGCGCCGTACTTCTCATCACCCCACCGAACAGGATGTCACGCCGGAAACCGTCTATCAGGATCGTCGCCGCATCCTGAAAGGGCTGGGCCTGGGCGTCGGTGCCGCCACCCTGGCGTTTCCGGTGAAGGCCAGCCTGCTGGATCTCTTCGCATCGGACAAGCCGGCCCCCGTGGCCCCCACCAGACCCCTCGACATCCGTGCCGCGACCCGGCCAGAGGGATTGATCCTCACCCCGGAGGAGAAGGCCACCACCCACAACAATTTCTACGAGCTGGGGACCGACAAGGGGGATCCGGCCCGCAACGGCCATTACCTCAAGCCCGAGCCCTGGACCCTGAAGGTGGAAGGGGAGGTGGCCAAACCCTTCACCCTGGATGTGTGGGATCTCATCAACAAGAGCACGCTGGAGGAGCGCATCTATCGGCTGCGCTGCGTGGAGGCCTGGTCCATGGTGTTGCCCTGGAGCGGCATTGCGCTGGCGGATCTGATCCGCCGTGCCGAGCCCACCAGTCGCGCCAAGTTCGTGGCCTTCGAGACGCTCTATGATCCGGAACAGTTGCCGGGGCAGGCCTCCCGTGCCCTGGGGGGCGGCATCGATTATCCCTATGTGGAGGGCTTGCGCCTCGACGAGGCCATGCACCCCCTCTCCTTCCTCGCCATGGGGCTCTATGGCAAGACCCTGCCCGCCCAGAACGGAGCTCCCATCCGACTGGTGGTACCCTGGAAATACGGCTTCAAGAGCATCAAGAGCATCGTCTCCATCCGCCTGGTGGAGGAGATGCCCCCCACCACCTGGAACCTGCTGGCCCCCAACGAATATGGCTTCTACGCCAACGTCAACCCGAACGTGGATCACCCGCGCTGGAGCCAGGCGAGCGAGCGTTTCATCGGCGAGGGGGGCATCTTCGGGGCCAAGCGACAGCCGACCCTGATGTTCAATGGCTACGGCGACGAGGTGGCGTCCCTCTATCAGGGGATGGATCTGCGTAAATGGTATTGAGACTGACGCGCTGTCCGACTGATCTCTTGCCCCCTTTTCCCCTGGTGGGAGAGGGGATGAGAAGCGGGAAAAACATGACGGGAACTGCAATATGACGCCGAGACTGAAAACAGCCCATGTCAACGGCTTGCGGGCGCTGGTGCACCTTGGTTCGCTCGGCTTTCTGCTCTGGCTGGGCTATGCCGTGCCAGCCGGGCTGCTGGGGGGGGATCCGGTCCAGGGGCTGACCCATTACCTTGGCAAGGGGGCCCTCCACCTGCTGTTGCTGACCCTGCTGGTGTCGCCGCTCGCAAAGCGCTGGCGCCAGGGGCAGCTCATCAAGCTGCGCCGCCCCCTCGGGCTCTGGTGCGCCGCCTGGGCGTCCCTGCACTTCATGGTCTGGCTGGGGCTGGATCTGCAGTTCGACTGGGGGTTGATTGGCGGCGAGCTGGTGAAGCGCAGCTACATAGTGGTGGGCATGGTGGCGCTGCTGCTGTTGCTGGCGCTGAGTATCACTTCGATCCCGGCCCTGTTGCGTCGCATGGGGCCGGCCTGGCAGAAGCTGCACAACTGGATCTACGGGGTGGCTCTGCTGGTGCCGGTACACTACTGGTGGTCGGTCAAGAGCGGGTGGCAGGAGCCCCTCATCTATCTGGTGCTGGCCTGCGCCCTGCTGTGGCCCCGCCGGGAGAAGCTGCTGCGCCCCTGGCGCAGGCGAGCGCAAGTGGCCGGGAGGGGGGCGGCGCAACAGCCGTCACGCCCATAGCAAAAGAGGCCTATTCGGCCTCTTTTTTGGTGATCTCGCCGGTGTTGGCATCGACCTGCAACTGGACGCGCTGAGCGTCGGCATTCAGGGTATCGACCTCGAATTTGTCCCCTTCCAGCTCCACTTCCCGAATGTCGTGATACCCTTGTGCCAGCAACAACTTGACCAGTCCGGCCATGTCGAGACGTGTCTGCGCCGCCCAGCCAAAGGTGGAAAAGAGGCACAAGATCAGCAGGATACTGCGTGGGATCATATTCATTCCGGATTCATGGCTGGCACACTATAAACGGCATTATGTTAGGTTTTGAGAGATGAATCACCCATGAATAGCGCGCTGCCCCTGCTTGGATTGCTGCTGCCGATGCTGGTTCAGGCGGCCCAGCCGAACGAGGCCTTGCTGCAACAGGCGGTCAGCGAGGGGCGGGTCCGCCCTTTTCATGAGTTGATGGAGGTGGCCTCCCGCCTGCCGGTGCGCGTGCTGCGCGTCGATCTGGGTGAGGAGGATGGCGTCTGGCTCTACGAGCTCAGGCTCATCGACGAGGAGAACAGCGTCATCAAGGTGGGCTACCGGGCTGACAATCTGGAGATGGTGTGGTTCAAGGGTCACCATCTGGAGCGCCTGTTCGCTCCGCGCCCGCCCCCGGAAGAGGAGTAACGGCGTGAGTCCGCGAACCTACCGCCGTCCGGTTCGTCCCCCCAACCGTTGCCGATGCCGGCACAACCCTGTTTTGGATACCCATGTATGCGCATTCTGATAGTTGAAGATGAAAAGATCCTCGCGGGCCAGCTGGCGGAACAGCTGCGTCTGTCCGGTTTCGTCACCGATCTCTGCCACGATGGCAACGAGGCGGGCTTTCTCGGAGAGACCGAACCCTATGACGCCATCATCCTGGATCTCGGCCTGCCCGGTCGCGACGGCCTGAGCGTACTGAAGGAGTGGCGCAGCAAGGGGATGGACACTCCGGTGCTGGTGCTGACCGCCCGTGGCCAGTTGCACGAGAAGATTGAAGGGCTCAACGCCGGGGCGGATGACTACCTCACCAAGCCCTTCCAGGTGGCGGAGCTGGTGGCCAGGGTGCAGGCCCTGGTGCGCCGGGCGGCGGGGAACGCCAGCTCCATCCTCGAGATCGGTGGCGTGCGTCTCGACATGGCGGCGTCCCAGGTATGGTACGAAGGGACCCCCATCAAGCTCACCGCCCACGAGTTCCGGGTGCTGGGCTACCTGATGCAGCACAGGGGCAAGGTGGTGTCCCGCAGCGAGCTGATCGACCACATCTATGCCCAGGATTTCGATCGCGATTCCAACACCGTGGAGGTGTTCATCGGCCGCATTCGCAAGAAGACCCACGCCGATCTCATCGAGACGGTGCGCGGCCTCGGCTACCGGATCAACGAATGACACCCTCGCAACCGATGGCGGGGTGGGTTGAATGAGGCTGGTACGCACCCTGCGAGGTCGGCTGGTGGTGATCGCCATGGTCTGGTGCGGTCTCTTCCTGTTCGCCACCGGCTTCAGCCTGCAGACCATGATGCGCAACTACTGGCAGGAGGCGGAGGCCGATGGCCTGCGCCTGCAGCTCTACGATCTGCTCTCCCGCCTCGAGATCCAGCCGGACGGCATGCCGGTGGTCACCGAGCCCATGGCCGACCCCCGTTATCGCCAGCCCTACTCCGGCTACTACTGGCAACTGGAGCTGGGGGAGACGGTGGTCAGTCGCTCCCGCTCCCTGTGGGATGCCCATTTGAGTGCCCACGGCCTGAAGTCGGCCTTCGGCGATCCGGATCTCTTTGTCGGCAAGGGGCCCAACAAGGAGCCCCTGCTCATCATGACCCGTACCGTGCTGCTGCCGGGGTCTGATCGGGTCTTCACCCTGGTGATGGCCAAGGACAGCAGCGCCCTGACCCAGACCCTGAAGAAGACCCGCATCAGCCTATTCCTCGGCCTCGGCTTCGCCGCCACCGGCCTGGTGCTCGGCTTCATGTTCCAGATCCTCTACGGCCTGCGCCCGCTGCACCTGCTGCGTCGCGAGCTGAGCCGCGTCCATCAGGGTCATCAGGAGGGATTCCGGCTGCGCTACCCCCTGGAGATCCAGCCGCTGGTGGAGGACATCAACCGCCTGCTGCACCACTATGGCGAGCTGCTGCAACGAGCCCGTTCCCACACCGGCAACCTGGCCCACGCCCTCAAGACGCCGCTCAGCATCATGCGCAACCAGGTGACCCAGTTGCCGCCGGAGGATCAGGCCGCCCTCGGCGAGCAGCTCGACCAGATCCAGCGCCACATCGACTACCACCTCGGCAAGGCGCGGGTGACCGGCGCCGCCAAGATCCTCGGGGTGTCGACCCCGGTGCGGGCCCGGGTGGAGTACATCTGCCGCGCCTTCTCCCGCCTCTATCCCGGCAAGACGGTGGACTTGCAGGTGCCGGTCAATCTGGCGGTCGGAGTGGAGGAGCAGGACTTCGACGAGATGGTGGGCAACCTGCTGGAGAACGCCTTCAAGTGGTCCGCCAGCGAGCTGCGCATCTCCAGTGCCGAGCTGGGGGGCTGGATCACCCTGCGCATCGAGGACGACGGCCCCGGCATGAGCGAGGATCAGATCGCCAAGGCGGTGCTGCGGGGGGTGCGCCTCGACGAGAAGGTGCCGGGCTCGGGCCTTGGCCTCAACATCGTCTCGGATCTCGCGGAAGCCTATCGCGGCAGCCTCATCATGGGGCGGGCCGAGCTGGGGGGGCTCGCCGCTTCCCTCTCCCTGCCCAAGGTGGCCAGGGTCGAGTGATGGGGCTCCCCGTCGGGGGCCCCTTTTGTGCCGCCGTGCTGGCAAGGGTGCGGCACCCGGCATAAGATACGTCTCTTGTTTCAGGTGTAGGAAGGGTAGCAATGACTGACGATCCTTGGGCTTTGTGCCATCTCGATGATTCGTTCGATGCCTCGGTGCTGGGCACCAAGGGGGCCCAGATCCAGTGGTTCGAGGACAGGGATGCCCTGATCCAGTTCCTGCTGGAGGATTTTGTCGACCTGCTGGCCGACGTGGGCGAGCTGGACGAGGATCAGACCGAGAGCGCCCGCGAGCGCTTCACCCTGCTGGTGGAGCAGAGCCTGGATGATCGCACCCTGATGGATGCTATCAACGATCTCGCCTCCGGCCTGCGCCGCATTGCCTGGCTGGGGCCCCTCTCCGAACTGGCGGAGTTGAGCGACGACTTCGCAAGCGGGCTGCGAGCCTTCTTCTGGAGCCAATATGACGGTGACGAGGATGACCCCGAGGCCTGGGTGCCGGAAGATCTCTGGCCCCAGCTGGTGGAGTGTGCCGAAGAGTACATGGTGGAAGGAGACTTCTGAGCCACCTTGTCCGCGCTCTGGCTGCAAGGCGGGTGGAGTGTGCCGAAGAGTACATGGTGGAAGGAGACTTCTGAGCCACCTTGTCCCCACTCTGGCTGCAAGGCGGGTGGAGTATGCGGAAGAGTATATGGTTGAGGGTGACTTGTGATTCTGAGCCACACCACAAACTGCGATAAGAAAACGGCGCCTCTATGGCGCCGTTTTGTCTACATGCAACCGCCTCAGCCGTTGGCCGGTACCTCGTGCGCCGTGTTGGCTAGCACTGGCCCGATATACTTCTCTATCTGCAATTGGGCCATGTGGCCGCAGTTGCCCTGGGCCAGACTGGACGAGCCCTCGTCGAAGGTGAGGCAGTTGACGTTGCCGTTCTTGCAGATGCTGCCCGCTTCGCCCGGCTTGGCCGGATCGTACCAGGCCCCTTCACACACCCGCACTACCCCGGGCCGGATATCGGCGGAGATCAGGGCCCCCACCAGGATCTGGCCGCGCTCGTTGAAGGCCCGCACCAGATCGCCATCCTGGATGCCGCGCGCCTTGGCGTCGTCCGGATGGATCAGGATCGCCTCCCGATCGGCGATGGCGAACTTGTCCCGCAGCGGGGTGTTGTCGAGCTGGGAGTGCAACCGCTGGGTCGGGTGGGAGGTGTTGAGCGACAGCGGATAGCGCGCCGCCACCTCGCTCTTCACCCACTCCTTGGGCTCATACCACTTGGGATGACCGGCGCAGTCGGCATAACCCATCCCCGCCACCGTGTTGGAGAAGATCTCGATCTTGCCGGACGGGGTACCGAGCGGGTTGAGCAGCGGGTTCTCGCGAAAATCGGCGTGACGGATCCACTGGCGGTTGGCCTCCGGGATCGGGAAGCGGATGTAGTTGTTGGACTCCCAGAACATGTTGAACGGCGGCAGCGCTACCCGGGCACCACGGGCCTGCGCCGCCATGCCGTCGTACATCTGCTTGAGCCACAGCATCTCGTCCTTCCCTTCGGTGTACTGCTCCTGCACACCCAGCTTGGCGGCGATGGCGCTGAAGATGTCGAAGTCGTTGCGGGCTTCAAACTGGGGCGGCACGCACTGGTGCATCGGGAACACATAGCGCTGGGAGTAGTCGCCCCCCATCTCCAGATCATTGCGCTCGTAGCTGGTGGTGACCGGCAGCACGATATCGGCGTGCTTGGCGGTAGCGGTCCAGTAAGGCTCGTGAACGATCACGGTCTGCGGTTTGCGCCACGCCTTGACCAGGTTGTTGGTGTCCTGGTGGTGGTGGAAGGGGTTGCCGCCCGCCACGTAGACCAGTTTGATGTCCGGATAGGTCACCTTGCGGCCGTTGAAGTCGATGGTCTTGCCCGGGTTGGCGAGACAGTCGGCGATGCGGGCCACCGGGATGGGGGCCGGGCTGTTCTTCGGGGCATTGCCGGCGGAGATACCCGCCAGAATGCCGCCCTTGGCGCTGGGGCTGCCACCGGAGGAGTAGTGGTAGCTGAAGCCGTAGCCGCCGCCCGGCAGGCCGATCTGGCCCAGCATGGAGGCCAGAGTGACCAGCATCCAGTTCGGCTGCTCCCCGTGGTGCTGACGCTGCATGCCCCAACCGGCCATGATCATGGTGCGCTTGGCGGCCATGTCGAGGGCCAGTTGGCGGATCACCTTGGCATCGACGCCGCAGACGCTGCTCGCCCACTCGGCGCTCTTGGGCTGGCCATCCTCCTTGCCGAGCAGATAGGCGAGGAAGGTGTCGAAGCCCACGGTGTAGCGATCGAGGAAGGCCTGATCGTGCTTCTTCTCGCTGTAGAGGGTGTGAGCGACACCCAACATCATGGCCACGTCGGTATAGGCGTTCGGGGCAATCCACTCGGCGCCGACCAGCTTGGCGGTCTCGTTGTAGACGGGGTCGATGCTGATGACCCGGGTGCCTTTCTCTTTCAGCGCTTTGAAGCCCGCTTGACCTTCGTGATCCGGCATGTTCCAGCTGTTCTTCAGGGTGACCTGGGCGTTGACCCCCCAGAGCACCACCAGTTCGGCGTGCTCCACCACGTTGGGCCAGGCGGTCTGCTGCTCGTACACCTCGATGGAGCCCATCACGTGGGACATGATCACCTGAGCCGCGCCGGTGGAGTAGTCACCGGCATAACCGGTGAAGCCGCCCGAGAGGTTCATCAGGCGGTGCAGCAGGGTGCGGCTGTTGTGGAACATGCCGACACTCTTCCAGCCGTAGGAACCGGCGTGGATCGCCTGTGGGCCGAAATCAGACTGGACGCGCTGGATCTCGCCGGCTACCAGTTCGATGGCCTTCTCCCAGCTCACTCGCACCCACTCGTCGGCACCGCGCAGCTCCGGTCTGGTACCCGGGCCGTGCTCCAGCCAGCTCTTGCGCACCATGGGGTACTTGATGCGGTTCTTGGCGTGGACCTGGAACGGCGCCATGTCGATGAGGTCATTCGGTGCCGGATCGTCGGCCACCGGCTGGACCCGCACCATGCGGCCCTCGGAGACGATGGCCTCGAAGGCTCCCCAGTGGGCGCCGGTCAGGATGCCTTTCTGGGCGGGCACCAGGGTGGGGAACTGCTCAAGGGCCGTGCTGACGGCCTTGGCCAGGGCGCTTTTCGGGAAGAGACCAGCCAGCAGGGGCAGGGCGGCACAGGCCCCCAGCCCCTTGAGCAGAGTACGGCGGGAGAGGTTGGTCTGTTGGTCATTGAAAAAAGTCATGGGAGAGTCCTCTGTTCCTGCCTTAATGGGCCGCGCTCATGTCGCTGGCGTGTTTCTGCACGTATTGGGTGAGCATGCGCGCCTGCTCCGGGGTGAGGGAGGTACGGGACTCCATCCCCTTGATGACGCCGATCCACTGGTTGGCGTTGAAGTGATCCAGCGCGGTGAGGCCGTGACAGCCGGTGCAGTTGTTGGACATCAGGGTGGAGGCGTATTGCCACAGCTTGTCCTGGTCGCCGATGAGCTGGCTCTGGTCGACCCAGGCGGTCAGGCTGACCTGATGCCAGGTGAGGTTGGTGGCGCTGTCGGTTTCGCTCTTGCCGGTCACGAGGGCTTTTCTGGCGGCCTCGCCGACCAGCACGCTCAGGATCCGTTTGCCGGGGGCGGCGTAGAACACCTCGCTCACACCGTCCTGCTGCCAGCCGTCGATGCGCACCTGGGCGCGGCCGTTGTCGTTGGCCAGCACTTCCACCTGGGTAGAGGGCATCAGGGTGCCTTCGTCAGTCTTGGCGCCAGCATCCAGATAGAGCGGGGTGGTGGCGATGGCATAGCGGGTGGTGACGGTTGCCGGGGTCTGGGCCGCGGCGGCGGCCAGTTCGCTGGCACCGGCGGCGGCCAGGCCGCTCATGTCCGGCATGATGTGGGCAACGCCGCGGTGACAGTCGATGCAGGTCTGACCCTCCTTGATGGCGACCGGGTGCTCGGCGCGGGCATTGGGGCGTTGGGCCAGGATGTCCATGGCGGCGTAGCTGTGGCAACTGCGACAGGTGGCGGAGTCATTGGCCTTGAGCTGATCCCACACGGTCTGGGCCATGCGCAGCTTGTGGGCCTCGTATTTCTCCGGGGTGTCGAGGGTGCCGATCGCCTCGTGATAGATGTCCTTCACGGCGCGGATCTTGGTCCAGAGATAGGCGGCGGGTTCACTGGGGATGTGGCAGTCGGCGCACTCGGCGCGGATCCCCTTCACGTTCTGGAAGTGGACACTGCCCTGATACTCGGCGAGGGGGGTCTGCATGGAGTGGCAGGAGACGCAGAACTCGGTGGAGCTGGTCTTGTGCAGCACGGTGACGGTGACGCCCAGTGCGGCGATCCCCAGCAGGGCCCCGAGCAGCAGAAGCCAGAACCAGGTCTTTCTCAACAGTTTTCCAAGCATGGTGACGGTGTCCTTCGAATTCGGGTATTACCAATATAGTAGTAGTCCCAAGATTCAAAGGGTTGACCTCGGTCATGGTTTTAATTTCGACATATAATTGATTTTTGGTTTTGTTATTTGTTTTGTCATGATTTTTTGAATTTAAATCTCACTTTACCCATCCAGTGGGAGCGGGATGTGCTGTGGTGAGAGCGATGCCCAAGCCGGGGCGAGGAGGCAGTACGCCACCCCGGGGCTTGGGGTTTGTGGCGAGAGGATTGTATACTGTTCACATATACAGTATTCAGGTGTATCCATCATGCGACTCTTTATCGCCGAGAAACCCAGCCTTGGCCGCGCCATCGCCGATGTCCTCCCCAAACCGCACAAGAAGGGGGATGGTTTCATCGAGACGGCGCAGGGAGACGTGGTGACCTGGTGCATCGGCCACCTGCTGGAGCAGGCCGAGCCCGATGCCTACGATGCCGCCTACAAGCAGTGGCGCATGGAATCCCTTCCCATTGTCCCGACCCAGTGGCAGCTGGTGGCCAAACCCAAGACCAAGGCCCAGCTGGCCGTCATCAAGGGGCTCATCAAGCAGGCGGACTGCGTGGTCAACGCCGGTGACCCGGACAGGGAAGGGCAACTGCTGGTGGACGAGGTGATCGACTTTCTCGGTTATCCCAAGACCAAACCGGTTCAGCGCTGCCTCATCAGCGATCTCAATCCCCCCGCCGTGCGCCGCGCCCTCGACAAGCTCAGGGACAACAAGGAGTTCGTGCCGCTGGCGGTGTCGGCGCTGGCCCGTAGCCGTGCCGACTGGCTCTATGGCATCAACATGACCCGGGCCTATACCCTGCTTGGCCGCAAGGGGGGTTGCAGCGAGCTGCTGTCGGTGGGCCGGGTACAGACCCCCTTACTCGGTCTGGTGGTGCGCCGGGATCTCGAGATCGAGGCCTTCGTCCCCAAGCCGTTCTACGAGGTGATGGCCCATCTGCTGACCCAGGGCAACGAACGCTTTACCGCCAGGTGGCTGCCATCGGAGGCCTGCCTGCCCTGGCAGGATGAGGAGGGACGGGTGCTCAACCGGGCGCTGGCCGCCAAGGTGGTGGAGCGGATCCAGGGGCAGCCTGCCTGGGTGGAGGCGGTGGAGGAGCAGGCGCGCAAGCAGGCGGCGCCGCTCCCCTACAACCTCTCCAGCCTGCAGATCGACGCTGCCAAGCGCTTTGGCATGGATGCCAAGCGGGTGCTGGATATCTGCCAGAGCCTCTACGAGCGGCACAAGCTCATCACCTATCCCAGATCTGACAGCCGCCATCTGCCGAGCGAGCACTTCAACCGGGCCGGCCAGGTGCGGGAGGCCATCGCCAGCACGGCCCCTGCGCTGGCCAGGGCGGTCGCCGAAGCGGATGGCAGGATCCGCAGCAAGGCGTGGAACGACAGCAAGGTGGATGCCCACCACGCCATCATTCCCACCGAGAAGAGGGGGAACGAGGGGAGCCTGGGGGCCGACGAGGCGAAGCTGTACGGCCTGATTGCCCGCCAGTATCTGCTGCAGTTCTACCCGCCGTTCGAGTACAACGACAGCAAGGTGTTGCTGCGCATCGCCGGAGGGCTGTTCCAGGCCAAGGCGCGCCGCATCCTCAAGGCGGGCTGGAAGGCGCTGCTCGGAGTGGAAGAGGATGACGAGGAGGAGGCGGGAACCCTGCCTGCCCTGAAAGAGGGGGAGGAACTGCTGTGCGAGCGGGGGGAGCTGCTGGAGAAGATGACCCAGCCCCCCAAGCCGTTTACCGATGCCACCCTGCTGGCCGCCATGACCGGCATCGCCCGTTATGTGCAGGATCCCGAGATCCGCAAGACCCTGCGGGAGACCGACGGTCTGGGCACCGAGGCGACCCGGGCCGGGATCATCGATCTGCTGTTCAAGCGCCGCTTCCTGGTGCGCCAGGGCAAGAGCATCAAGGCCACCCCGACCGGGCGAGCCCTGGTCCAGGTGCTGCCCACGACCGCCACGACACCGGACATGACGGCACTGTGGGAGCAGAGTCTGGGTCAGATCGCCGAACGTCACGGCAGCTACCAGCAGTTCATGGGGCCGCTCACCGAGCAGCTCAACGGCCTGATCGAGGGGGCGCGGCAGGATTCCGGCGCCAGCTTCAGCGCGCTGCCCAAGGCGGCGCCCGGTGACAGCAAGCAACGCTTTGCCCGCCGCAAGCGGACTGGGTCCACCGCCGCACGCCCCCGCACGAGCACGGGCAAGAGTGCTCGTGCGGGGAAGAGCCCTGGAAAGAGCACTGGTAAGGGGACGACCAGGGGCAAGGCTGCCTGAGGCTGGCGAGCGCCGTGATCACATAGAAAAGAAAGAGGGGCCAGTGGCCCCTCTTTGCATGGATGGAGCGGCTTACCCCGTGTAGACGCTCTCTTCCGGATAACGGATGCGGGTCTCCACTGGGCGGGCCAGCATGATGGCCAGGGTGAGGGGCCCCAGACGACCGCAGATCATCACCAGCACCAGGATCAGTTTGCCCGGTTCGCTCAGAGAAGCGGTGATGCCGGTGGACAGTCCCACGGTGGCAAAGGCCGAGATGGTCTCGAACATGATCTTGTCGAATGATTGCGACTCCGTGAGCATCAGCAGGAACATCGCCAGCATCAGCACCATGGTACTGACGATGATGATGGCCAGGGAGCGGGTCACTATCTGGGGTGACAGGGTGCGGCCGAAGGCGGTGACATGGGGGCGCTTGGTCAGAAACGCCCGGGTCGCCAGCAGGACGACGGCAAAGGTGGTGACCTTGATACCGCCCCCGGTGGAGGTTGCCCCGGCACCGATGAACATCAGCATCATCATGAACAGCAGGGAGGCCGGTACCATCTGGCCGATATCCACCGTGTTGAAGCCCGCCGTGCGCGCGGTGGCCGACTGGAAGAAGGCTGCCAGCCACTGGCTCCCGAAGGAGGCGTTGCCCAGGGTGCCAGGGTTGTTGTGCTCCAGCAGCCAGAACATCAGGGTCCCCAGCAGCAGCAGGGCAGGGGTCATCAGCAGCATCAGCTTGCTGTGCAGTTTCAGCTTGCGCCAGCGGCGGTTGCGCACCAGGTCGACGATGACGGTGAAGCCTACCCCCCCCAGGATCAGCAGGGCCGGTATGGTCAGGCTGATGATGGGGTCATCCCGGTAGTCCATGAGGTTGTTGGCAAACAGCGAGAAGCCGGCGTTGTTGAAAGCCGACACCGCGTGGAAGAAGCTGACGTAGAGGCCGTGGCCCCAGCCCATGTCGGGCACCCAGCGAATGGCCATGATGGCGGTGCCGATCAGCTGGGCAATCAGGGCGAACAGGACGATGCGTTTCACCAGCTGGACGATGTTGACGGATCCCTCCTGGCCCAGTGCCTCCTTGGCCAGCACCTGCTGGCGCAGCCCGACCCGCTTGCTGAACATGGCGATGAGCAGCAGTGTCATGGTCATCTGGCCGAGACCACCAATCTCCATCAATATCAACAGGATGATCTGCCCCTGCAGGGTGAAGGCGGTGCCGGTATCCACCACCCCGAGGCCGGTCACGCTGATGGCGGAGGTGGCGGTGAACAGGGCGTTGATGACGGTGACCTCACCCTTGTGGCTGGAGGGCTGGACCAGAAACAGGGTGCCAACCAGCAGGATGATGAGGAAACTGCCCAGGATGAGCTTGGCCTCGCTCCAGCGGGAGTTATCTTCCCGATGCAGGGTGAAGGCGTAGTTGCTGCGCCAGTTGATCATAGGGTGTCGAGCCAGTGATCGATGGCGTGCTTGTTGCCGGCCAGGATCAGGATGTCACCGAGTTGCAGCTCCATCTTGCCGGTCAGGACGTTGTGCAGCACCTCACCCCGCTTGATGGCCAACAGCTGGAAATCGCTTTGCTGCAGCAGGCGTAAGTCGGCCAGGGTGCGGGTGTTTTGCTGCAAGCCGATCACGAACTCGGTCAGCACCATGTCGTGACCCAGCTCCAGGTAGTCGAACAGCCGGTTGTCCAGCATGCTCTGGGCCACCCGGCGGCCCATGTCCCACTCCGGGTTGATCACCTTGTCCGCGCCTACCTTCTGCAGGATCTTGGCGTGGAACTTGTCGCGGGCCTTGACCCAGACCTTCTTCACGCCCGCCTCTTTCAGCACCAGCGTGGTCAGGATGCTGGTCTCCAGGTTGTCGCCGATGGCGACAAAGACGATGTCGAAATTCGCCAGGCCCAGTTCGGCGACCGTGGCCTCGTCGGTGGCATCGGCCACGATGACGTGGTTGCAGAGGGTGGCTATCTGGCGGGTCTTGCTCTCGTCGATGTCGATGGCCAGTACCTCGGCATTCTGGCGCTGCAACTCTTCGCACAAGGCGCTGCCAAACAGGCCCAGGCCGATGACGGCGAATTGATTGTTCATGCATGCTTCCTCAGCGGGATGAAGGGGTTACTCTACTCCAGAGCCCTGAGTCCGAAAAGTGTCCGGGTTTTTTGTGCCGGGGGATCTGGGGTAAACTGCGCCCTTGTCCTTGTCGGAACACACAGATGAAACTCACCCCCCACGCCTCCCTGTCGACCCTCAATACTCTGGGCCTGGATGCACACTGCCTCTGGCTGGCCGATGTGACCCGGCCGGATGATCTCGCGCAACTGCGGACCAACCCGGAGTTGGCCACCTTGCCGCGCCTGGTGCTGGGAGGAGGAAGCAACATCCTGTTCTGCGATGACTTTGCCGGTCTGGTGATCCACAACGGCCTGAAAGGGATCACGCTGCACGAGGAGTCCGAGCACTGGCTGCTGCACGTGGCGGCAGGTGAAAACTGGCACGAGCTGGTATGCCACGCCCTGCAACAGGGCTGGCACGGGCTGGAGAACCTGGCACTCATTCCTGGGACGGTCGGGGCGGCCCCGGTACAGAACATCGGTGCCTACGGGGTCGAGCTGGCCAGCGTCTGTGCCTACGTGGAGGCGTTCAACTGGCAGAGTGGCGAGGTTGAGCGCATCGCGGCGGCCGATTGCCGGTTCGGTTACCGTGACAGCATCTTCAAGCACGACTATCAGGACTCCCATTTCATCACCGCCGTCGGTCTGCGCCTGTCCAAGGCATGGCGTCCGGTCGCCGGTTATGGCCCGCTGGCGGCGCTGGGGGATACCCCTTCGCCACAGGCCATTTTCGACACCGTCTGTGCCACCCGCATGGCCAAGCTGCCGGATCCGGCGGTGCTGGGCAACGCGGGCAGTTTCTTCAAAAACCCTGTGGTGCACGCTGCCCTGGCCGAGACCCTGAAACAGCAATACCCGCAGATGCCTTGCTACCCCGCAGCAGAAGGGCAGGCAAAGCTGGCTGCTGGCTGGCTCATCGATCAGTGCGGTCTCAAGGGGTTTGCCATCGGTCGTGCCGCCGTCCATCAGGAGCAGGCGCTGGTGCTGGTCAATCTGGGGGGCGCCAGCGCCATGGAGCTCATCGCGCTGGCGGCCCACGTCCGCGACAGCGTGGAACACCAGTTCGGTGTGGTGCTGGAACATGAGGTGCGCTTCATGGGGCGCAGTGGTGAAACCTGGCTCGACGAGGTACTGGCATGACCCTGACCCCCGTCAGACAGACCCTGATCACCCTGCTGAGCGATGGCCAGTTCCATTCCGGTGAGCAGCTGGGCGAGCGCCTTGGCATCAGCCGGGCGGCGGTGAGCAAGCACATGGCCGCGCTCAAGGATCTGGGGCTGGATCTCTTCAGCTTGACCGGCAAGGGCTATCGGCTGGCGGTGCCCATGGCCCTCTATGACGAGGGGCGGCTGCAGGCAGAGGCACCGATGGCACCGGTGCACTGCTTCCCAGTCATCGACTCCACCAACCAGTACCTGCTGGAGCGGGTCAACACCCTGAGCTCCGGGGAAAGCTGTCTGGCCGAGTGCCAGACCGCCGGGCGGGGACGTCGTGGCAAACCCTGGGTTTCTCCCTTCGGTTGCCAGCTGATCCTGAGCATGTACTGGCGGCTTGAGCAGGGCATGGCGGCCGCCATGGGGCTGAGTCTCGCGGTCGGCGTGGCGGTGGTCGAGGCGCTGGAGTCCCTCGGTTATCCCGGGGTGGAGCTCAAGTGGCCGAACGACCTCTATTACCAGGGCCGCAAGCTGGCGGGCATCCTGGTGGAGATGAGCGGCAGTGCGGGTGCCAGCTGCCATCTGGTGATCGGAGTCGGCCTCAATCTGGCGATGCCGAGTCGGGAGGGGGAGAAGATCGATCAGGCCTGGTCCGAGCTGCGCCATATCCAGCCCGAGCTGGTGGATCGCAACGAGCTGGCCGCCTGCGTGCTGCTGCACCTGCAGCAGGCCATGCAGACCTTCGAACAGACGGGACTGGCGAGTTTCGTCGAGAGCTGGAACCGGCTCGACCACTTCGCCGGCCAGCCGGTGAAGCTGCTGATGGGAGAGCAGGTGATCCGCGGGATTGCCCGGGGGATCGACGAACGCGGAGCCCTGCGTCTGGAGACGGAAGAGGGGCTCAAGTTCTATCTGGGAGGGGAACTCTCCTTGCGGCGGGGGGACTGAGCCCATACGCTCATGAGGACTGAATGAAAGAGGGGGCCTGCGGGCCCCCTCTTTCATGTATGCACAGCGACAGTGGTCACTTGCGCAGCTTGATCTGCTCGATGGCGTGCTCGTTGCCCTTGGTGAGGATGAGGTTGGCCCGCTCCCGGGTCGGCAAGATGTTCTCTTGCAGATTCAGGTAGTTGATATCCTGCCAGATGTTGTTGGCGATCTCGGTCGCCTCGCTCTCGGCCAGCTTGGCGTAGTGGTGGAAATAGGAGTCGGGATCCGAGAAGGCGCCGCTGCGGAATTTGAGAAAACGATCGATGTACCAGGTGCGCAGCAGCTCGGCATCGGCATCCACATAGATGGAAAAGTCGACGAAGTCCGACACGAACACGCGATGAGGGTCCTGGGGATAGTCCATGCCGCTTTGCAGCACATTGAGCCCTTCCAGGATCAGGATGTCCGGCTGCTCCACCACCTTCTTCTCGTCGGGCAGGATGTCATAGATGAGGTGGGAGTAGACGGGGGCCTCGACCTTCTCGTGGCCGGCGCGGATATTGGCGACAAACTCCACCAGATGGCGGATGTCATAAGACTCGGGGAACCCCTTGCGGCGCATCAGGCCACGGGCTTCCAGCTCCTTGTTGGGAAACAGGAAGCCGTCGGTGGTGACCAGCTCCACCCTGGGGTGCTCCGGCCAGCGCTCCAGCAGTGCCTGAAGGATACGGGCCGTGGTGCTCTTTCCCCCCGCCACGCTGCCGGCGATACTGATGATATAGGTGCCCTTGCCGCGGGACTGACCGAGAAACTGTTCCAACACCCGGCTGCGGCGCTGCTTGGCCTTGACGTAGAGATTGAGGAGACGGGAGAGGGGCAGATAGATCTCTTCCACTTCCCGCAATGACACCTTCTCGTTGATCCCGCGCAGGGTCTGCAGATCGTGCTCGGTCAGGGTCAGGGGGACCGCATCGCGCAATAACGCCCATTGTTCGCGGGTGAATTGCAAATAGGGGTTATGCTCTGTCGTCATGGTGTCATCACTGTTTCTTGGGCAGGGCGACCATACACCAAGGGATCGGGAGCGACAAGGGACGCGTCCGGTCGGGACGGAGAAGGAGCGTTTTTTTGCCTGGATCCCGGCATAAATGCACATTTTGCAAGGTGCAATGGTTGCATCCCCAAAATCCTTACCATAAAATGCGCGACGCTTGGATGTCTGTCGTCTATTTGCCGAGCAAAAGCGACAAAAACAACGGGTGCAAGCAGAATTACCGTTGTGGCATTTATGCAACTGGAGGGGTTCCCGAGCGGCCAAAGGGATCAGACTGTAAATCTGACGGCTCTGCCTTCGAAGGTTCGAATCCTTCTCCCTCCACCATATTTCTCTGCGGTTTGAGTTCTTTGGGTTAGAGAAATGCGGGCATCGTATAATGGCTATTACCTCAGCCTTCCAAGCTGATGATGCGGGTTCGATTCCCGCTGCCCGCTCCAAGATGCTGATATGGCTCAGGTAATTCTGAGAGCCACACCTTAGGGTGAGTTCGGCAATCGAACCAGCCTGTCAGCACCAACCTCTCTACTCCCCTTGATTCAAATCCATCATATAAACTGTTCTGTGGTTAGCTTGCCACCGCGTACTCAGCGTTAGTTTAGAGGGACGATCATGTCTAAAGAAAAATTTGAGCGTAATAAACCGCACGTTAACGTGGGTACCATCGGCCACGTTGACCACGGTAAAACCACCCTGACCGCCGCCATCACCAACGTGCTGGCCAAGCACTTCGGTGGTAAAGCTTTCGCCTTCGACCAGATCGACAAGGCACCGGAAGAGCGTGAGCGTGGTATCACCATCAACACCTCCCACGTAGAATACGACACTGCAACTCGCCACTACGCCCACGTAGATTGCCCGGGTCACGCCGACTACGTTAAAAACATGATCACCGGTGCTGCCCAGATGGACGGCGCAATCCTGGTAGTAGCAGCGACTGACGGCCCGATGCCGCAGACTCGTGAGCACATCCTGCTGGGTCGTCAGGTAGGCGTTCCGTACATCATCGTGTTCATGAACAAGTGCGACATGGTAGATGACGAAGAGCTGCTGGAACTGGTCGAGATGGAAGTTCGCGAACTGCTGTCCGAGTACGACTTCCCGGGTGATGACCTGCCGGTAGTCCGTGGTTCCGCACTGAAAGCGCTGGAAGGCGAAGCTCAGTGGGAAGAGAAGATCCTGGAACTGGCTGGCCACCTGGACACCTACATTCCGGAGCCGGAGCGTGCGATTGACCAGCCGTTCCTGATGCCTATCGAAGACGTATTCTCCATCGCAGGCCGTGGTACCGTAGTAACCGGTCGTGTAGAGCGCGGTATCGTCAAGGTTGGTGAAGAAGTGGAAATCGTTGGTATCAAAGATACCACCAAGACCACCTGTACCGGCGTTGAAATGTTCCGCAAACTGCTGGACGAAGGTCGTGCAGGTGAGAACGTTGGCGCACTGCTGCGTGGCGTGAAGCGTGAAGACGTAGAGCGTGGTCAGGTACTGGCCAAGCCGGGCACCATCAAGCCGCACACCAAGTTTGAATCTGAAGTGTACGTGCTGTCCAAAGAAGAAGGTGGTCGTCACACTCCGTTCTTCAAGGGCTACCGTCCGCAGTTCTACTTCCGTACTACCGACGTGACCGGTACCATCGAACTGCCGGAAGGCGTAGAGATGGTAATGCCGGGCGACAACATCAAGATGGTTGTTACCCTGATTGCCCCGATCGCGATGGACGACGGTCTGCGTTTCGCCATCCGTGAAGGTGGCCGTACCGTAGGTGCTGGTGTTGTAGCCAAAGTTATCGCTTAATCGATACTTTATATACACACATGAAAGGGGTGGCTTCGGCCACCCCTTTTACTTTTGGGGCTTTAAATGGCCTGTGAGATACTTTTGCGAAATCATCTATAGAGGTAGTTGCTGTGAGTAAACCCGCCATTTTTCTGGATCGCGATGGTGTCATCAACAAAGACACGGGTTATGTCAGCCAGGTTGATGACTTCCATTTTCTGCCCGGGGTGATTGAGGCCATGCAATTGCTGAAGAAAAAAGGCTATTTGCTGGTCGTGGTGACCAACCAATCCGGCATTGCCCGTGGTTACTTCACTGAAGATGACTTCATGAACCTGACCGAGTGGATGGATTGGTCATTGGCCGATCGGGATGTGGATCTCGATGGTATCTACTTCTGCCCCCATCACCCGGCCCACGGTGCCCCCTGCGACTGCCGCAAACCCGAACCGGGTATGTTGTTGCTTGCCCAGCGGGAGCTCGGTATCGATATGAGCCGCTCTTATATGGTGGGTGACAAACCTTCAGACTTGAAGGCGGCCATCAATGCCAAGGTCGGTCACAAGATAATGGTCAGAACGGGTAAGCCGATTACTGATGCGGGGATTGAACTGGCCGATGCCATCTACGACAACCTGCATGATTTTGCCGTTGCAGCGCCTGTCGCAGGCTGATTTCGCTGGATTAAGATGCTTTTTGGTGGCTTTGTGAGCGATCGAACGATGAAAGCCATCTTTTTGCAATTATCTCCTTGTCAGAACGAATTTGCTCCCTATAATGCGCCTCCATCGACAGGGCAAGCGGCAACGCAAACAACCTCGTCGGTAACCTCGAAAAAGCCTCGTAAAATAAGGCTTGACTCGAGAAGGCGGTTGAGTAGAATGCCACTCCCGCAGCAGCCAAAAGCTGCGTCGCTCTTTAACAATTTGAATCAAGCAATCTGTGTGGGCACTCACAGCATAGAGCATCAAAAACAATTTTTGATATCAATGTCTGATGAAGTGACCAAAGCAACTTTTTAGTTGCAGCAGTTAATTCAGCAATTCATTGAGCCGCCTTAACAGGCAACCAAACTTAAATTGAAGAGTTTGATCATGGCTCAGATTGAACGCTGGCGGCAGGCCTAACACATGCAAGTCGAGCGGCAGCGGGAAAGTAGCTTGCTA
>NZ_JALIHH010000233.1:974-1613 GCF_022869435.1 Aeromonas sp. LsrichE-8G | reverse complement strand
GTGATTCATGACTGGGGTGAAGTCGTAACAAGGTAACCCTAGGGGAACCTGGGGTTGGATCACCTCCTTACCTTAATGATGACGAAGTTGTTGAGTGTTCACACAGATTGCCTTGATTCAAAGTAGTTAGAGCAAAGACCTGATGCAGAAATGCATCGGTTCTGATTCAACTTCGGTTGAATGAGAGAAGCCCGTTCGTTGGGTTGGGATGTGAATAGCGGCGCAAGTTGCTACCCAATTCAAAGTTAGCGATAACAACGAACAGCGCTAAAGGCCGCTAGCCTCGCAGGCTCGGCGTCGCCTTTACGAAAATCATTGCGAAGTTTACTTCGCAAAGCATGATTTTCGTCCCCTTCGTCTAGAGGCCTAGGACACCGCCCTTTCACGGCGGTAACAGGGGTTCGAATCCCCTAGGGGACGCCACTTCTCTTCTTGCTAACAAGAATGCAGAGTTAAGAACTGATTCTTAACTCTGTTTTCTTCGGCCTCGTGCCGTTGCAAACATGCTCTTTAACAATCTGGAAAGCTGATTTAAAAAGTAGTTCTCAAACATTTGTTACAAGTGCTTTGGAAACTTCTTGGCGAAAACCAAATTTTATTTGGTCCTTGTTGTACGACAACAAGCCGTGCCGGTTTCAC
>NZ_JALIHH010000233.1:586-964 GCF_022869435.1 Aeromonas sp. LsrichE-8G | reverse complement strand
CCTTCGGGAGGGCGTTTACCACGGTGTGATTCATGACTGGGGTGAAGTCGTAACAAGGTAACCCTAGGGGAACCTGGGGTTGGATCACCTCCTTACCTTAATGATGACGAAGTTGTTGAGTGTTCACACAGATTGCCTTGATTCAAGTTTAGAGACAGTACACGAAGTGGGTCTGTAGCTCAGGTGGTTAGAGCGCACCCCTGATAAGGGTGAGGTCGGTGGTTCGAGTCCACTCAGACCCACCACTTCGATTACGGGGCTATAGCTCAGCTGGGAGAGCGCCTGCTTTGCACGCAGGAGGTCTGCGGTTCGATCCCGCATAGCTCCACCATATCGTACTGTATTTGTCAGAAGACAAAGCCATGAGTTGAACATCTC
>NZ_JALIHH010000233.1:0-491 GCF_022869435.1 Aeromonas sp. LsrichE-8G | reverse complement strand
ACTCTGTTTTCTTCGGCCTCGTGCCGTTGCAAACATGCTCTTTAACAATCTGGAAAGCTGATTTAAAAAGTAGTTCTCAAACATTTGTTACAAGTGCTTTGGAAACTTCTTGGCGAAAACCAAATTTTATTTGGTCCTTGTTGTACAGCAACTTGAATGCCGTTTCGACGACACTTCTTGGGGTTGTATGGTTAAGTGACTAAGCGTACATGGTGGATGCCTTGGCAGTCAGAGGCGATGAAGGACGTACTAACCTGCGATAAGCCGTGAGCAGTCGGTAAGAGACATTACGACTCACGGATTTCCGAATGGGGAAACCCACTTAGCATAAGCTAGGTATCGCTACGTGAATACATAGCGTAGCGAGGCGAACCGGGAGAACTGAAACATCTAAGTACCCCGAGGAAAAGAAATCAACCGAGATTCCCTCAGTAGCGGCGAGCGAACGGGGATTAGCCCTTAAGCATCTTGGAAGTTAGTGGAACGGTCCT
>NZ_JALIHH010000232.1:2488-3480 GCF_022869435.1 Aeromonas sp. LsrichE-8G | reverse complement strand
TGGCAGGAAATAACAGAGAAGTTGGAGTGGGCAATGGTGTATTTATCCAAAAACGGCAAAAAGAGTAGGCAGAGAAAATCCAAGCAAAACAACACGTTAGACGGTATTATTAATTCGCTTGCCGCTTAAGGTTCTGTACATGAGGCAAATTTAGGATAAAGAACAACTTCATATGGCAGAATAGAAAAGATTTTTCCTGTTTCCTCAGCCTTGCGTAGCTCATCCGTTTCACACGGCGTTTCCCGTGCCTCGACAAAGAGACCGCTACGAACAACAGATTGGCGAATTGAAATATCCATTCTCATCTCGATATCAGATCGCATCATCGCCTCCTTGTCGGTTTACTGTTTCTTTTTACCTGTCTGCAGTTTGGCATGCCGCCCGGGCTCCATGATATGGCTTGGCTTGCCTTACCCTATTAAGCAGGCGTTGCATGGATCACCTATCGCCATCAGATACGAGACCCTGTAGAGTATCAGTGGGCGAGAAGCCAACTGCGCCAGAGCGCTATGGTTGGTGGAAGGACCCTGCAGCGGCTCTGGTAGCTGTATTGGGTGAGACCCCAGCAAGGCCCCGTTTTCGGGGCCTTGCGCTATCTGAACATCAAAGGATGGTCTGAGTTAGTGCCGTGTCAGACAGGCATCATTGCTCGCTACCTGCCAACCGACAAAATCAATGCCACTCCTATGGTCGCTGCAAGCACAATGTGGGGAGAAAAATTCATAACACCGTACCGAGTTACGGATTTTCTCTGCTTAGCTATTCCCACGCACGCCGGTAACAACTTGATATCGAGAGGGTATAGAACATGAAAAACACCCACAAGGAACAAGATCTCAACAAGATCGAAGTCCTCGATCTCAGCAAACTATCGCAGCACTGCGCCATTTATCCGATGCAACCGACCAGTTAAATGCATTGCTGCCATCCAACAACATGGAAGAGCATGACGAAGATAACGAAGCAGTAAAACGGTGGTTTTTACTTAGCGA
>NZ_JALIHH010000232.1:0-2296 GCF_022869435.1 Aeromonas sp. LsrichE-8G | reverse complement strand
AACGGCATAAGCACAAGATGACGATTGGGCTGAGGCACTCACGTCGTTGGCTAGTTCAACTTACCAACTGTGTAATGAATTCGACCTGGACATGGCAGTGATCACAGACTGACATGATACCCTTAACACCACAGTGGTTTTCCCAAGTCCACGGAGGACTTGAAAATTCGAACCAGGTCAATTTTTCGCAAGAACAACCACAACAGGGGCAACAGAGACCTTTTCCGCCCATCAACTGGGCACTGTCCAAGCTCATCTTGATCCTTCGCCTAGGATGATTGCGCGCCTTATCCACGTCACGCCATGGATACATTTCCTTTTGCTGCTCATTCTTAGCCATATTGCCCTTAGGTCACATTAAGCAGGATCTTGCGGCTCCGGTACATGAACCATCAACTCCCCCACCGAACAGCCAAAGTAGTTACACAAGGCATCGACTGCGGCAGTGGTGGTGGAGTGACGGTTGGCCGGATTCTGCATTTTTGACAGTGATGTTCTGTTGACGCCGGTTTTCTCTGCGACCTCGATGAGCGTGATCTTGCGTTGCTCCCGAAACTCCTTCTCCGCGATCAGTTCCTTTAGCCGAAATCGGATCATAAAACCCCTAAAGAAATATATTTCAAAAATAACAGCAAATGTTCTTTGACAGAACAGTAAAACCACCCTAAAGTTCCCTCAAAGAACATTACATCCACATGGGAACGATGAGGTGCTCTATGAACAAAACCTTACTTACTGCTGACGAACTTGCCGAACGGATCAAGTTTAGCGCAGCTTACATCAATCATGGACTCAAAAACACGGTGTTCTTGGAGGGGACCCACTACATCCGGCCGTTTGGGGGACGGAAAGTCTTCTACATCTGGGAAGCGATCGAGCAGGAGATGTACAAGCCGAGTAACCGTCAGCTGTCGGTGATCCCGATGGCCAACGGAGGTATATGCCGTGGGTAGCATCCGAAGCCGTGACGGCAAACTCTTTTTCGATTTCCACTATCAGCAGGTGCGCTGTCGTGAGCAAACCATGCTGAAGGACACCAAGCTTAACCGCAGCCGACTAGAAAAAGTCATGGAGGAGATAGAAAGCGCCATCCGTCTAGGACGCTTCGTCTATCGTGACTACTTTCCCAGTAGCAAGCGATGTGCAGAATTCGAGCAACTAGACCAAGCAACACAAGACGTGATCACCCATGCACCTGACGCACCAAGGCTCATCAGCAATATGCCAAGCTTTGCCTCTTTCAGTCGGCAGTGGCTATCAGAAAATGAGGCCTTCTGGAAAACAAGTCATTGTCTCAACATCAACTCGATTTTTGAGCGCTACCTGCTGCCAGCATTCGGCTCTCAGCCCATCGATACTATTACAAGGGCTGACATACTGAATTTTCGCGGGCGGCTCGGCAAAGGTTACACAGCCAGCAAACGCAGCATAACCAATGACCGTATTAATCACATCATGACGCCCTTGCGCTGCGTGTTTAGTGAGGCGGCGATGCGTTGTGACTTCGAGAATCCATTCCAGAACATCCGCCCACTGAAGATCAGCAGAGGATCAATCGAGCCATTTTCCCTGGCCGAGGTGCGTACTTTTCTTGCTGGGGTACGAGCAGATTACGAACCTTACTATACGGTTCGTTTTTTCACCGGTATGCGTACTGCCGAGATAGATGGTCTGCTCTGGCGCTATGTAGACTTCGGCAAACGGCAGATCCTGATCGAGCAGGCATTGGTCAACGGAAAAGTTGAAACGCCGAAAACTCAGTCTTCATATCGAGCTATTCAGATGTCGGAGCCTGTCTATCAGGCATTACGCAAACAGCATGAGGCAACACGCCACTGTGACTATGTCTTTTGCAATGACGCCGGCAACCCGCTGGATCATCGCAATGTCACCAAACGGATCTGGTACCCCACCCTCCTCATACTGGGATTGAGCCGTCGACGGCCCTACCAAACCCGCCACACCACGGCAACGCTCTGGCTGGCCGCAGGGGAAAGCCCCGAGTGGATAGCCCAACAACTCGGGCACAGCACCACCAAGATGCTGTTTGAGGTCTACAGCCGTTTTATACCTAATGCGACACGACAGGACGGCAGCGCCTTCAACTCGCTGATTGCATCAACATGAGCATTGGAGAATGACGATGAAACCCGTCATTCCGCACCTGATTTTGCTATTTTCAGTGCTTGACGGCGATCGGCCGTTCTGATCTATTACTCTCTTTTGCAGGTAGATCATCATGGCCGCACCCGCTATCTCGATCCGTAACCTCGATCACCTTGGTTTGGTCGCCGCA
>NZ_JALIHH010000024.1:2859-11488 GCF_022869435.1 Aeromonas sp. LsrichE-8G | reverse complement strand
GAGGGCCGTGGTCAGGGCGTGCATCGAGAAGACAGATTATCCCATCCCGGCAGAACTGATGCCGTCAACCCCGTCCTGGTGAATAGATACGTAATGGGAATCCCCCTCCTGTGACGCGAAGCGCTAAGGTGGGGGAGGATGTCAAGCTGATGGGCAACTATCTGTCGACCTTCGGGGTGCTGCTGCTCTGTACCCAGTACCGGGCCCTGGCCCTGCGTCGACAGGCCAGCCAGGATCCCCTGACCGGCCTCCTGAACCGGCGCGGCTTTATGGATCATTGCGTGACGATGGCAAGGCAGGGGGCGCTGGTGGTGCTGGATCTCGACGACTTCAAGCAGATCCACGATCGCCACGGTCACGAGACCGGGGACAGGGTGCTGGAGGCGGTGGGTCGCTATCTTGCCGGCCAGCGGGATCTGGTGGCCAGCCGCTTCGGCGGGGAAGAGTTTGTGCTGCTATTGCCCGAGCGGGACCCCCTGGCCCAGCAGGCGCGCTGCGAGCAGATCCGCCAGGGAATAGAAACGCTGGAGCTGAAGGGGGTCCGGGTGACGGCCAGCCTGGGGTGGGTGCCCAGCGCCCGTGAATGGCACTTTGACACCCTGTTCAGCCAGGCAGATCGCGCTCTCTATCAGGCCAAGCGGGAGGGCAAGAACCGGATCTGTCAGGGGGCCTGATCCCCCGTCAGGTCATGCCCGGCCGGTGGCCGTCGGCTCCGACCGGACAAAGACATACCGAGTCAGCCACCTGGTCGCATCAGACCAGAGTGGCCGCCTGGCGGCCTGTCAGCGGTGCAGCTCCCCCGCGCGTTCCGGCTGATAGACCACTTCCAGGATCTCCACCTGGATGGTGCGACCGGCCGGCCCCGGCCAGGCGATGCTGTCACCCACCTTGAGCCCCAGCAGGGCGCTGCCCACTGGCGCCAGCACGGAGATCTTCGATTCGTCCCCCTGCACATCCTTTGGATAGACCAGCGTCAGGCAGAAGTCGTTGCCGCTGTTTTGCATCTTGAAGCGCACCGTGCTGTTCATGGTCACCACGTCCGGCGGCATGTCGGCGGGTTCGCGGATCTCGGCGCGATCCAGCTCCTCTTGCAGGGCAAGGTGCTGGGGGTGGTTGCCAAGCAGCTGTTCGATGCGATCCAGATCCAGGCTGGAGATGACGAGATGAGGCTGTTTCATAGGGTATTTCCTTATCAATGACTGAAGGGACCAGGATGACGGGCAGACTGGTCGACAAAAAACGGTGCAAGTGTAAAAAGCAGACAGCAACAGCGATGCCCCCGAGCGACTCGCGCAGCGGGGCGAGGGCGGGGGCTCAGCGGGGTGTGAGCGTACTGGAAAAAATCATGATTGCTTTCATGGAGATACCATAACCATTCTGGGGTGGTTTGGCAATTGGACTGACTTTCTCATCAGGGAGCCTGGTAATCGTACTGGTGCAGGATGCGCGCGAGACTACCATCCTCCCTCATTTCCTGAATGACCCGGCGCCAGCGCAGCGCCTCGCTGCGGGAGAAGCGGGGACTGGCGGCCAGGTAGAGGGTGCTCTGCTGCAAGGTCTCGCCCCGCACCAGGTCCGGGAGCGGCAGACCCGCCCGCTGCTGGTTGTAACGGGCGGTGTTCCAGGCCACCGCCCATGCCTGGATGCGGTCGCGCGCCAGCTTGCTGGCGTTGCTGACCTCCTCGGTGACCAGCTCCCGGGTCACCCCTGTCAGCGGCTGGAACAGGCTCTGGCTATGGGAGCCACGCATCACGCCAACGGTGAGGCCTGGCAGCGTCTTCATGGAGATCGGCGTTGGATGGTGACGGCGATGGCTGACCAGCACGAAGGCATCCTCCAGCAGGGGGGCAATCCAGAGAAACAGTGGTTCGCGCTGGGGATTTCGGGCCGGGGGCAACAACAGGACATCCGGGCGGTGGCTGGCCTGGCTGAGGGCGCGAGCCAGCGGCATCAACTCGATCTCGAGCGGTTCCCCGAGGCGGCGGGCAGCCTCCTCCAGCACCTCGATGGCCATGCCGCTCGGCGCACCCTGTTGGGCGCGGATCACATAGGGGGGAATGTCCGCGGCCACGACGACCACGGCACGGGCCGAAAAGGCGCAGACGATCAGGGGAGAGAGCAGCAGAAGCAGAGTAACAAGGCGCATGGATGTTGGGATCCGGGATGAGTACAGAGAGTGTAACATCCCGTTACGCCATGTCAGCCAGGCGATTGCCGCCTGGGGGGATCAGTCGAAGAAATCCCGCAGATCCAGGGTCTGGTACCCTGCCAGTTGCTGCCAGGGGAGGGTCTTTGGCAGCGGCTTGAGCGTCACCTCCATCCGGTAGCTGCGATAACCGTCGAGGCTTGCCGACTCCACCACCAGGGGCAACTGCCAGCGGCTCGACCAGAGGATGCGGGTACGCTGGCGACCTTCACGGGTCTCATACCAGTTCGCCTGGTCGGGGGCGGCCTCATCCAGCGGTGTCATTCCCTCTAACAGGGCAGGGTTGATGAGGTGGCGGATCCGCGCCCACTCCGGCTTGAAGGCCACCTGGCCGTACTCCTCCTGCGGCACTTCCACCAGCTGGTTGTGCCAGGCATCGGCGTAGCGCAACTGGAGTGCGTCTCCCTCGCTGCGGGTGACCCAGCGCGCCGCCATCTGGTGAGTGAAGTGCTTGTGGCCGGGGCGGGCATCGTGGGTGGCGTGATAGGCACGGGCCAGGGGAACGGGAATGAGCCGCTGGCTCCACACCTGGTCACCGACCCGCAGCCACTTCTCCTGCCACTGGCTCTCCCGGGTGATGCCGTCGCTGCCGGTAGCCCTGTCCACGTAGCGGATGCGGGCGGCCAGATCGGGCACCTCGTCGGCCAGGAGGGGGAAGGAGAGGGCGCTGCCCAGCAGCCATAAAGAAAGCAGATATTTCATCATCGTCACTCGCTCGACGGAAAACGGGCCCGGCGCGGTGCCGGGCCCCTTTATCACAGGCCGAGGGCCTCCCTGAGCTTGCCGAACACCCGGGTGTTGTCGAGGGTGCCCTTGAACTGGCTGCTGCCTGCGCCGCCCGCGAACAGCATCACATCGCCGCCGCCGTGAGTCTCGGAGCCGAGCTTGACTCCGGTCTCCTGCAGGTAGTCATCCGCCATCACCTCATCGCTGGTAAGGGTGGGGCGCTGGTCCTGGCGGTTGGGGCCGTTGCCGAATACCAGAGTAGTGAACGGCTTGCCGTCCGCGTCGTTCTGGGTCGAGCCATCGGCGTTCTTGACCAGATCCAGCACCTTGTTGCCCTTGGCGGAATAGCCGTTGATGGTCATGGTGTGGTCGTGGTCGGCGGTAACCACGATCAGGGTATCGCTCAAATCCACTTTGCCGAGGGCCGTCTTGACCGCCTCGTCCAGCGCCACCGCATCGGTCAGCGATCGCTTGGCGTTGGTGGCATGCAGGGCGTGGTCGATACGCCCCCCCTCCACCATCAGGAAGTAGCCCTGGCTGTTCTGGCTGAGCAGATCGATCGCCTTGGCGGTCATCTCGGAGAGGGACGGCTGGGTACTGGCCGCCCCCTTGGCGACGCGGTCCAGTTCGTAGTCGAGGTGGGACTTGGTGCTGAACAGCCCCAGCACCTTGCCCGAGTTGACGGCAGAGAGCTCATCCTTGGTGGTGACATAGCGGTAGCCCCGGGCGGTCAGCTCGGCGGTGAGATCCCGGCCGTCGGCCCGGCCGCCCTTGTTGCTGGCGCTGTAGGGCGTCCAGTGGTTGGCGCCGCCCCCCATCAGCACATCGACCCCATCCCCCAGCGCCTGGTTGAAGCCGGCTCCGCCTGGTACCGCCTGCTCGGCGATGGCGTAGGCCGCATCCCGGTGGCAGATATGGGAATAGGTCGCCGCCGGGGTGGCATGGGTGAGCTCAGTGGTCGTGACGGCCCCCACCGACTTGCCCGCCGCCTTGGCCAGCTCGAGAATAGTGGGCACCGGGCTCCCGTTGTCGCTGGTGCAGTTGTTGATGCCCTTGTTGCCGTTGGCATCCTTGGACGGTGCCACTGCCCTGGTGTCGCTGCTCATGGCGATCACCTCGTTGTTCATCTTGACGCCGGTGGTGTAGGCCGCCATGGAGGGGGCTGAGTCCGTGGTCTGGGCATCGTGGGAGAAGGTCTTGATGCGCGCGCTCTGGGGCAGTTTCATCATCTCGAGATCCCCCTCTTCCCCCACCTTGAACAGGCGGGTGGCGGTGAGCACGGTGGGGCCCATGCCGTCACCGATAAAGAGGATGACGTTCTTGGCATCGGCGGCGTGCGCCTTGGAGAGGCCGCCAAGCGTGCCGAGCAGGGCGGTGCAGACCAGCGTCTTTTTCATGGTGATGTTCATCCTGATAATCCCTTACAGCTTGGCCGCAGCCTTGATCTTGCCGAACACGGCGGTGTTGTCGAGAGAGCCGTGGAAGCGCTCCGCCCCCTGGCCGATGGCGCCGAGGAAGACATCGGTACCGCCGTGGGTTTCGTTGCCTATCTCGCCCACCTTGACCACTACCTCCTGGTGATAGTCGTCGGCGGAGGTGGTGGCGTCGTCGAGGGCCGCCACGCTGCTGCGCGGGCCGTCCACCCGGTTGTAGCCGTTGCCAAAGCCGATGATGGTGTAGGGCATGCCATCGCTATCCTTGCTCGGCTCGCCGGTCTCGTAGTTCTTCACCAGCCCGAGCACGCCCGCATTGCCTGCCGTGGTCTTGCCGGTGCGCTTGGCATAACCATTCAGGACTAGCGTGTGGTCATGGTCGGCGGTGACCACGATCAGGGTGTTTTTCAGCTCGGGATCGGTTTTCTTCACTTCATTGATGGCGGCCTGGATGGCGTTGTCGAAGGCGAGGGTATCCTGCAGGGCGCGCTTGGCGTTGGTGTCGTGCAGGGCGTGATCGATGCGCCCCCCTTCCACCATCAGGAAGTAACCCTTCTCTTTGTCCTTGAGCTGCTTGATGGCAGCCAGGGTCATCTGGGCCAGTGACGGCTCGCTGGCGGGCCGGTCCAGGTCATATTTCATGTGGCTTGAGCCAAACAGGCCCAGCAGCGGCTTGCTCGCATCGGCCTGGTTCAGCTCGTCCAGGGTGGCGGCAAACTGATAGCCCTTCGCCTTCATCTCGTCGATGAGGTTGCGACCATCGGTCCGCTTGCCCTTGTCGGCGCTGGGCAGGAAGAAGCCGCTGCCGCCCCCGAGCACCACGTCCAGCCCCTCTTTCAGGGCGCTGTTGTAACCGCTGCCCCCCGGCACCATCTGGACGGCGATATCAGCCTCCAGGTCCCGGTTGCATATATGGGCATAGGTGGCGGCCGGGGTGGCGTGGGTGACCCGGGTGGTGGTGACCACGCCGGTGCCACGGCCATCGGCCTTGGCCAGCTCCAGCAGGGTGGTCACCGCTTTGCCGCCGCTCTGGCTGCAATCGCTCTCCTGGGTGGCGTCGCTGTCCATGCTGATGACGCCGTTGTTGCTCTTGACCCCGGTCATGTAGGCCGCCATGGAGGGGGCCGAGTCGGTCACCTGGGCATCGTGGGAGAAGGTCTTGATGAAGGCCGTTTCCGGCAGGGTGTCGATGGTGAGGCTGCCCTCTTCGCCGACGCCATAGATCCGGGAGGCGGTGAGGGTGTTGAGACCCATGCCGTCGCCGAGGAAGAAGATCACGTTCTTGGCGCTGGGTTCCGGGGTGTTGCTGTCGTTGTTGGAGTTGCAGCCGGCGGCCAGGGCGGCGCCTATCATCACTGCAAGTCCTGCCATCTTTCTCATTGGGGTTCGCTCCTTGTGAAACCTGAGCGCAGCCTAGAGGGGGCAGATGACACTTTTAGTGAAGAGAGATGACAATGCGGTGAAAGTGCCTTGTAAATGTTATCTTATATCAATGGGTTATGTTGATTGTGTTCTGCCACTCACCTCCCGGTGGCGTGGCGGGCATCCGGCCACCCGGGTGACAACACCCGGCCAGAATAGCCTGTCAAATCGGGGCCGCAGCAGGTAAAATGCGCCCCCTTGCGATGAGTGCCAGCGGTCTGGCGCATCACCACGCACCCGCAACCCCGAGCGCCCGCAGCCCCGAGAGGGGACCGCATGCCAATGAGAGAGTAACGGATATGTCCATCAACTGGTTCCCCGGCCACATGCACAAGGCCCGCAAAGAGATTGCAGAGGTCATGCCCCAGGTCGATGTCATCATCGAGATGCTCGACGCCCGCATCCCCTTCTCCAGCGAGAACCCCCTGGTGCCGGAGCTGCGCGGGGAGACGCCGGTGATCAAGGTGCTCAACAAGGCAGACCTTGCCGACCCCGAGATCACCGAGCTGTGGGTGGCCCACATGGAGCAGGAGAAGGGGATCAAGGCACTGCCCCTGACCCAGCAGGAGCCGGAGAAGATTAAGCAACTGCTGACCCTGTGCCACGAGATGCTGCCGGAGCGCAACTTCGAGCTGCGCGGGGTGCGCGCCATGATCATGGGCATCCCCAACGTGGGCAAGTCCACCCTGATCAACACCCTGGCGGGGCGGATCATCGCCAAGACCGGCAACGAGGCGGGGGTGACCAAGTCCCAGCAGCGGATCAAGCTCGACAACCACGTCATCCTGACGGACACCCCTGGCTTCCTGTGGCCCAAGCTCAACCCGCCCTCCTGCGGTTATCGACTGGCGATCACGGCGGCCATCAAGGATACCGTCTTCGATTACGCCGACATCGCCATGTTTGCCGCCGACTACTTCATCAAGGCCTATCCGGAGCGCATCAAGGCACGCTACCAGCTGAGCGAGCTGCCGGAGACCGAGATCGAGCTGCTGGATCTCATTGCCCGTCAGCGCGGCTTCATGCGCAAGGGGGGGCTTGCGGATCTGCACAAGGCCTCGGAAATCCTGGTCAATGAATTCCGGTCCGGCATGCTGGGGCGGATCTCCCTGGAGACGCCAGAGATGGTGAGCCTCGAGATAGTGGAAGCCCAGGCCGAGGCTGAGCAGAAAGCCAGGGAGAAGGCGGAGCGGGAAGAGGAGCGCCAGGCCCGGGCTCGTCGCAAGTACGCCAAGAAGCGCCAGCGCTGACCGGCGTTGTGCACGATAGGTTGTGCTTGATAGAAAGAAGAGGCGGCCCTGGGTCGCCTCTTCTGGTCATGGCGCTCTGGCGTGAGGGAGGCACAGGGTCGATATTCAACCGCCCGCTTCTCCTTATCATGACCAAGGTGCCGGCCAATCAAGGGGATGAGGCTCCCGTCAGGGGAGGGCCTTGCCGCGTTGCCATCACGGTGGGCAGAAAAACCTTGCGACCCAGCCTCAGTGCCGATTGACAAAGGCACAGGCGGTGGCATGATGCGCTCGCATTTTGCCTCTCCCCACGGTTCTATCCATGACCACATACTCCCGCCCGGTGCTGCTCCTGCTCTGTGGCCTGCTGTTGCTGACCCTGGCCATCGCGGTATTGAACACCCTGGTGCCGCTCTGGCTCGCCCATGAGCATCTGCCCACCTGGCATGTCGGTATGGTCGGCTCCTCCTATTTCACCGGCAACCTGCTGGGAACCCTGCTGGCGGGCAGACTCATCGCCCGCTGCGGCTTCAATCGCAGTTACTACCTGGCGAGTGCGCTCTTTGCCGCAGGCTGCGTCGGGCTCGGCATTACCGTGGCGTTCTGGAGCTGGCTCGCCTGGCGA
This sequence comes from Aeromonas sp. LsrichE-8G, assembly GCF_022869435.1. Classification (NCBI taxonomy): domain Bacteria; kingdom Pseudomonadati; phylum Pseudomonadota; class Gammaproteobacteria; order Aeromonadales; family Aeromonadaceae; genus Aeromonas; species Aeromonas sp. LsrichE-8G. Next base: position 3,847 of record NZ_JALIHH010000024.1, on the reverse strand, counting down.
TTCATCGCCGGAGTCGGCTGCGCCATGATCTGGGTGGTGGTGGAGAGCGCGCTGATGTGCAGCGGCAACGCCCGCAATCGGGGTCGCCTGCTGGCTGCCTACATGATGGTCTATTACGTGGGCACTGTGCTTGGGCAACTGCTGGTGAGCAAGGTGCCGACGTCGCTGATGGCGGTGCTGCCCTGGGTGACTGCCCTGGTGTTGGCGGCCATGCTGCCGCTCTTGTTCACCCGCATCGCCAGTCCGTCAGGCAACCACCAGGCCAGGACTCCGGTCTGGCCGATGCTGCGCCTGCGTCAGGCGCGTCTGGGGGTGAACGGCTGCATCCTCTCCGGCATCGTGCTGGGGGTGCTTTATGGTCTGATGCCGCTCTATCTGAACCACCTGCATATTCCCACGCATGGCGATCGCTCAATAACATTCATGCCGATCACGTAATAACATCCATGCCGATCACTCAATAACATCCCAAGCCGATCACTTTTTACCCTCGATGGGAAACCATGATCGGCATCCATGTTATTGGTGACTTTTTCTTCCCGCTTCGTTAAACCCGCACTTTCCCATCTGCTCCAACAGAGGAACGTGCATGTCTGCGAGGCCTATCACTGTGAGAAAACTCAAAGAAATTCTTCGCCTTAAATATCAGGCTCAACTGGCTCATCGGCAGATCGCCCTCAGCCTGCATATCTCTCCTAGCACCGTATCCTATTACCTCAACCGGGCGGCTCAACTGGGTATCATGACCTGGCCCCTGTCTGAGTCCTGGGATGATGTCTCCCTGGAGCGCGCATTTCTCAAGACCTGCTCTGTTCATAAAACTCAGCACAAACCCACTCCCAACTGGGCCTTGTTGCATCAGGAACTCAAAAAACCAGGTCAAAAAGGCGTGACCCTCGAGCTGCTATGGCAGGAGTACGCCGAGCGCCATCCAGGCTCCCACTACAGCTACAACCACTTCTGTCGGCTCTATAAAGAGTGGGCGGCC
>NZ_JALIHH010000024.1:2444-2849 GCF_022869435.1 Aeromonas sp. LsrichE-8G | reverse complement strand
TGGTCGTGAGTACCATGTCATGGCGGCGGGCGAGTTGGCCGCCCAGTTTCCTCATTGGAAACAGTTGCACAGCATTGGCGTGGCCATCTCCTATCGCGTTGAAAATATGCAAAAAATTACCATAGAGCAGCGTTATTTCATCAGTTGCATATTCCCACGCATGGCGATCGCTCAATAACATTCATGCCGATCACGTAATAACATCCATGCCGATCACTCAATAACATCCCAAGCCGATCACTTTTTACCCTCGATGGGAAACCATGATCGGCATCCATGTTATTGGTGACTTTTTCTTCCCGCTTCGTTAAACCCGCACTTTCCCATCTGCTCCAACAGAGGAACGTGCATGTCTGCGAGGCCTATCACTGTGAGAAAACTCAAAGAAATTCTTCGCCTTAAATT
>NZ_JALIHH010000024.1:0-2172 GCF_022869435.1 Aeromonas sp. LsrichE-8G | reverse complement strand
AACTGGGCCTTGTTGCATCAGGAACTCAAAAAACCAGGTCAAAAAGGCGTGACCCTCGAGCTGCTATGGCAGGAGTACGCCGAGCGCCATCCAGGCTCCCACTACAGCTACAACCACTTCTGTCGGCTCTATAAAGAGTGGGCGGCGCTGCTGCAACCCTCGATGCGGCAGACCCATATTGCGGGCGAAAAACTCTTTGTCGACTACTGCGGCCAGACCATGCCCATTGTCGATCCGCATACCGGCGAGATCCTTTACCGGGCCCAGATCTTTGTCGCCGTGCTGGGGGCCTCCAACTACACCTTTGCCGAGGCCACCCGCTCCCAGCAGCTCGATGACTGGGTGATGAGCCACAAGCGCGCTTTCGAGTTCTTTGGCGGTGTGCCGCAATTGGTGGTACCTGATTGCCTCAAGAGTGCCGTCAGCGTGGCGCGCAATACCGATCCGGATCTCAACCCTACCTACCAGATGCTGGCGGCCCATTTCGGTACGGCGATCATGCCCGCGCGGCCCCGCAAGCCGAAGGATAAGTCCAAGGCGGAGGTGGGCGTGCAGATCGTCACCCGCTGGATCCTGGCGGTGCTGCGTCATGAAACCTTCCATAGCCTGGCCCAGCTCAATCAGCGAATGGGTGAACTGCTGACCCGGCTCAACCAGAAATCCTTCCAGAAGCTGCCTGGCTGCCGTGCCTCACTGTTTGCCGAGCTCGATGCACCGGCGCTCAAGCCGTTGCCGGATTATCCCTATCACTACACCAAAGTAGTGCCGGTGCTGGTTGGTAAGGACTACCACGTCGATCTGGAAAAGCACTATTACTCAGTGCCCTATGCCTTGCAGGGCAAGCGGCTGGAGGCGCATCTGGCCGAGCATACCGTCACGCTGTACCACGCGGGCAAGATCGTGGCCGAACACCAGCGGAGTCATCACAAAGGCCAGCACAGCAGCCTGCGTGAACACATGCCCGCGCATCATCAGGCACTGCTGGAGTGGTCGCCGGAGCGACTGCTTGGCTGGGCGGCGTCCATCGGCCCCTACACCACGCATTGGGTGGATGGCTTTATCCGGCAGGCAGAGCATTCGACGCAAGCGGTGCGCCCTTGCCTGGCCTTGCTGGGGCAGAGCAAAACCTATGGCAAGGAGCGGCTGGAAGCGGCCTGCCTCCGGGGGCACCTGACCGGCGCCAACCGGCTGCACAACATCCGCAGCATGCTCAAGCATGGCCTGGAGGAGCAACAACTCATTGCCAACGAGCGACAGGATCCGCTGCAAGACATCCGTCATGACAATGTCCATGGCGAGCACTACTTCCACTAACCCCACGGATCAGGAGAAGCCGATGCAATTACACCTCGATGAACAACTAAGCCGCCTGCACTTGAGCGGCATGAAACAGGCTCTGAACCAGCAGCAGGCCCAGAGCATGCTGTACCTGGATATGGGTTTTGAAGAGCGGCTGCAACTATTACTGAGCCATGAGCTGGTGCAGCGGGAGCAGAGGAAAACCAACCGCCTGGAGAAGCAAGCCCGGTTCCGGCTAGCCGGACAGGTGGAGCAGCTCGACTATCGGGCGGGTCGAGGCGTGAGCAAAGCGCAGATCCGCCAACTGCTGGAAGGACACTGGCTGAGTCATCAACAAAACCTGCTGCTAACGGGCGCGGCAGGCTGTGGCAAGAGTTACCTGGCGTGTGCCCTGGGCCGTTACTTTATCCGGCAAGGAGTGGGCGTGCGGTATTACCGGCTGAAAACCCTACTTGAAGAGATGCGACTGGCCCAAGCGGATGGCAGCTATCCGAAACTGCTGGAGCGGGTAAGCAACATAGGGGTACTGATCCTGGATGACTGGGGCATGGAGATGCTGGACGCGAGCGAACGCAGCAACCTGCTGGAGATCATCGATACCCGCTACGGCAACGTCTCAACGATAGTGGCGAGCCAATTGCCGGTGGAGAAGTGGTACGGGATGATCGGAGAGGCAACCTTCGCCGAGGCGATCTTGGACCGACTGATCCACAGAGCGGTGCGCGTGACCTTAACGGGAGAATCGATGAGAAAACAGGGCGCCAACTTGACCGATGCCGATCAGGCGGAGTAAAAGGAAGACGCTATAAACGCGGGCAGAAAAAAAGTGATCGGCATGATGTTATTGGCTGATCGACATGATGTTATTAGCCA
>NZ_JALIHH010000231.1:0-293 GCF_022869435.1 Aeromonas sp. LsrichE-8G | reverse complement strand
CAGCGTCACGCCGTCCGCCGGACGGTCAAACTCGTAACCCACCTTGCCCGCCGTGATGTCGGCATCGGTCAACAGGCGGTCGGCCTGGCCGCTCACCTTGAGGGTGTCCCCGGCCTTGGCATCGCCCGGCAGGCTCACTTCCACGTTCACCTTGCCGCTGATCTCGGTGTGGCTGATGGTGCCGTCGTTGTTCACGTCTTCGGTGATGACCACGGTCGGCGCACCGGTCGCGGTGGTGTCGCCCATGGTGGCGCTGTCGCTGCCCGGCAGCGAGACGTTGCCCGCCGCGTCCA
>NZ_JALIHH010000230.1:0-683 GCF_022869435.1 Aeromonas sp. LsrichE-8G | reverse complement strand
GTACAACAAGGACCAAATAAAATTTGGTTTTCGCCAAGAAGTTTCCAAAGCACTTGTAACAAATGTTTGAGAACTACTTTTTAAATCAGCTTTCCAGATTGTTAAAGAGCATGTTTGCAACGGCACGAGGCCGAAGAAAACAGAGTTAAGAATCAGTTCTTAACTCTGCATTCTTGTTAGCAAGAAGAGAAGTGGCGTCCCCTAGGGGATTCGAACCCCTGTTACCGCCGTGAAAGGGCGGTGTCCTAGGCCTCTAGACGAAGGGGACGAAAATCATGCTTTGCGAAGTAAACTTCGCAATGATTTTCGTAAAGGCGACGCCGAGCCTGCGAGGCTAGCGGCCTTTAGCGCTGTTCGTTGTTATCGCTAACTTTGAATTGGGTAGCAACTTGCGCCGCTATTCACATCCCAACCCAACGAACGGGCTTCTCTCATTCAACCGAAGTTGAATAAGCACTGACGCTTTCGCATCAGGTCTTTGCTCTAACTACTTTGAATCAAGGCAATCTGTGTGAACACTCAACAACTTCGTCATCATTAAGGTAAGGAGGTGATCCAACCCCAGGTTCCCCTAGGGTTACCTTGTTACGACTTCACCCCAGTCATGAATCACACCGTGGTAAACGCCCTCCCGAAGGTTAAGCTATCTACTTCTGGTGCAACCCACTCCCATGGTGTGACGG
>NZ_JALIHH010000229.1:0-293 GCF_022869435.1 Aeromonas sp. LsrichE-8G | reverse complement strand
TATTGCCATATCTATTAAGCCCGATTGAGTGACAGAATGCAATTCACTAAAATTAATAAATCACGCCATGCGGCCTACGCTTTGCACGTACATTTGGTGTTTATCACCAAGTATCGAAAGCCGATATTGGGGGATCTGCATCACGCATCCTTCGGTCAGTGTGCGGCAGAGGTTTGCAGAGATTTTGGTGCGGAACTGAAAGAGTGTGACGGAGAGGCTGATCATGTTCACATGCTGATAGAGTACGCGCCAACGGTGCAGCTATCGGTACTGGTGAACTCGTTAAAGGCGGT
>NZ_JALIHH010000228.1:0-293 GCF_022869435.1 Aeromonas sp. LsrichE-8G | reverse complement strand
TTCACCCCTCCGGCTCAATGGTCGGGCTGGATGCGGGGATCGCCAAGCTCGCAACCCTGTCAGATGGCACGGTGTTTGAGCCCGTCAACAGCTTCAAAACCAATCAGACCAAGCTGGCAAGGCTCCAACGCCAGTTGAGCAAAAAGATAAAGTTCAGCAGCAACTGGAAGAAACAAAAAGCCAAGATCCAGCGGCTGCATTCACATATCGCCAATACCCGCCGCGATTACCTTCACAAGGTCACAACGACTATCAGCAAAAACCACGCGATGATCGTCATTGAGGATTTGAAG
>NZ_JALIHH010000227.1:0-364 GCF_022869435.1 Aeromonas sp. LsrichE-8G | reverse complement strand
CGGGCAGTTGGTCGCGGCCACTGGTCAGCACCGACTTGAGCTGTTTGAGTCGCACCAGACCTTCCCGGTTGGCCAACTGGCAACAGGCTTCAACCCGTGATGGCGGATACTCCCGGCTAAGACTCAGCAGCCCCAGGCAGAGTCGGTATGCCTGCTCGGCATGGGCTTTCTCTTCCAACCGTTCGCTAACCCAGCACAAGGTGCTCGGTCCGATGTCAGCAGCCCACTGTTTAAGACGCCCTGGGGTCCAGCGTTGCTGCTTGCTGTGACGTTCCGGCATGTGCTCAGGGAGCGTGCTCATCCCCGGGATGGTTTTACGTGGATGGCTCGCGACCAGCTGTTGCTGGTGATAGACCTGAAGCAG
>NZ_JALIHH010000023.1:0-24941 GCF_022869435.1 Aeromonas sp. LsrichE-8G | reverse complement strand
TGCAAACTACCCGATGCACACGAGTGTGCTGGAAGGGGTGAACAACAAGATCAAAGTGATAAAGCGCATGGCATATGGATTTAGGGACTCAGAATACTTTTTTCTGAAAATCAAGGCGGCCTTCCCCGGAAAGCCGCGATGAACCATAAAAAACCCCGCCATCGCTGGCGGGGTTTGCGTGCATCGAGCGGGCAGTGTGCTGCCGGTGCTCTTAGCGGTTGTTCACCTTCTCATGCAGCTCCTGCACCGAGTTCACATTGGCGGTGGCATCGACACTGATGGCCATGCAGGTGGCGAAGGCCGCATGCAGCGTGGTGGTGTAAGCCACCTTGTGCTGCAGGGCGCCACGGCGCAGCTGCTTGGAATCCTCGATGGCCTGACGACCCTCGGCGGTGTTGACGATGTAGGTGTACTCGCCATTCTTGATGCGATCCAGAATGTGCGGACGACCCTCGTGCACCTTGTTGACCAGACGCGGGTTGATGCTCGCCTCGCCCAAGGTCACGGCGGTGCCGTGGGTGGCGTCGAGGTCATAGCCCAGCTCCAGCAGCTTGGCGGCCAGGTTGACCACCCGTTCCTTGTCGCCGTGGCGCACGGACAAGAGGGCGCGACCTTCGCTCGGAACCTGGTGACCGGCACCCAGCTGCGCCTTGGCATAGGCCTCGGCGAAGCTGCTGCCCACCCCCATGACTTCACCGGTGGAGCGCATTTCCGGACCCAGCAGCGGATCCACACCCGGGAACTTGGCGAACGGCAGTACCACTTCCTTCACCGAGTAGTAGGGCGGGATGATCTCGGTGGTAAAGCCCTGTTCTTTCAGGCTCTGACCGGCCATGACACGGGCGGCAATCTTCGCCAGCGGGGCACCGGTGGCCTTGGAGACAAACGGCACGGTACGGGCGGCACGGGGGTTCACCTCGATGAGGTAAATCTCGTTGTCTTTCACCGCGAACTGCACGTTCATCAGACCGACCACGCCGAGTTCCAGCGCCAGCTTGCGCACCTGCTCGCGCATCTCGTCCTGAATGGCCTTGGACAGGGTGTAGGGCGGCAGGGAGCAGGCGGAGTCACCGGAGTGGATACCGGCCTGTTCGATGTGCTCCATGATGCCGCCGATAACCACATCGGTACCGTCGCAGATGGCGTCCACGTCCACCTCGGTGGCGTCGTCCAGGAAGCGGTCCAGCAGCACCGGCGACTCGTTGGAGACGCTCACTGCCTCGGCGAAGTAGCGGCGCAGGTCCTGCTCGTCATAGACGATTTCCATGGCGCGGCCACCCAGCACGTAGGAGGGACGAACCACCAGCGGGTAGGTGATGCGCGTGGCCAGTTGCACGGCCTGCTCCAGGGCGGTGACGGTGCCGTTTTCCGGCTGCTTGAGGCCGAGGCGCTCGACGGCGGACTGGAAGCGCTCGCGATCTTCCGCGCGGTCGATGGCATCCGGGCTGGTACCAATCACCGGCACGCCGTTCGCTTCCAATGCCCGCGCCAGTTTCAGCGGAGTCTGGCCGCCGTACTGGACGATGACGCCCTTGGGCTGCTCGACCCGCACGATTTCCAGCACGTCTTCCAGGGTGACCGGCTCGAAGTAGAGACGGTCGGAGGTGTCGTAGTCGGTGGAGACGGTTTCCGGGTTGCAGTTGACCATGATGGTCTCGTAACCGTCTTCGCGCAGGGCCAGGGCCGCGTGCACGCAACAATAGTCGAACTCGATGCCCTGACCGATACGGTTCGGGCCGCCACCGATGACCATGATCTTGTCGCGGTTGGTGGGGTTGGCCTCGCACTCTTCGTCGTAGCTGGAGTACATGTAGGCGGTGTTGGTGGCGAACTCGGCCGCGCAGGTGTCGACCCGCTTGTAGACCGGGAAGATGTTGTGGCGGGCACGCAATTTACGCACTTCACCTTCGGCCACGCCTAGGATCTTGGCCAGACGGGCGTCGGCAAAGCCTTTGCGCTTGAGGGCGCGCAGGAAGTCGGCGTCGAGACCGGCCATGCCGCGCTCTTTCACCTGCTCTTCCAGTTTCACCAGCTCTTCAATCTGCACCAGGAACCAGGGGTCAATCTTGGTCAGCTTGAACACGCCATCCATGGAGAGGCCGGCGCGGAAGGCGTCGGCGATGTAGAAGATGCGCTCGGCACCGGCATCCTGCAGCTCGTGACGGATGCGGGTCAGGGAGTCGGGGGCGTTGAGGTCAACCATGGGGTCGAAGCCGGTCTTGCCGGTCTCGAGACCACGCAGGGCCTTGTGCAGGGACTCCTGGAAATTGCGGCCGATGGCCATTACTTCGCCGACGGACTTCATCTGAGTGGTCAGACGGTCGTTGGCGCCGGCGAACTTCTCGAAGTTGAAGCGCGGCACCTTGGTCACCACGTAGTCGATGGCCGGCTCGAAGGAGGCCGGGGTGCGACCGCCGGTGATGTCGTTCATCAGCTCGTCCAGGGTGTAACCGATGGCGAGCTTGGCGGCGATCTTGGCGATGGGGAAGCCGGTCGCCTTGGAGGCCAACGCAGAGGAGCGCGACACCCGCGGGTTCATCTCGATGATGACCATGCGGCCGTCTTTGGGGTTGATGCCGAACTGGACGTTGGAGCCGCCGGTCTCGACACCGATCTCGCGCAGCACCGCCATGGAGGCGTTGCGCATGATCTGGTACTCCTTGTCGGTCAGCGTCTGGGCTGGCGCGACCGTGATGGAGTCACCGGTGTGGATGCCCATGGGGTCGAAGTTCTCGATGGCGCAGACGATGATGCAGTTGTCGTTGCGATCCCGCACCACTTCCATCTCGTACTCTTTCCAGCCGATGAGCGACTCGTCGATGAGCAGCTCCTTGGTGGGGGAGAGATCCAGGCCGCGTTCGCAGATTTCGACGAACTCTTCGGTGTTGTAGGCGATGCCGCCACCGGAGCCGCCCATGGTGAAGGAGGGACGGATGATGCAGGGGAAGCCCACCATCTGCTGCACGCCCCAGGCCTCTTCCATGTTGTGGGCGATGCCGGCACGGGGGCATTCGAGACCGATGCTGCGCATGGCCTTGTCAAAGCGGGAGCGATCCTCGGCCTTGTCGATGGCGTCGGCGGTGGCGCCGATCATCTCGACACCGAACTCCTTGAGCACGCCATGCTGCTCCAGCGCCAGGGCGCAGTTCAGCGCAGTCTGACCACCCATGGTGGGCAGGATGGCGTCCGGGCGCTCTTTCTTGATGATCTCGCGCACCACTTCCCAGGTGATGGGCTCGATGTAGGTGGCGTCGGCCATCTCCGGGTCGGTCATGATGGTGGCCGGGTTGGAGTTCACCAGGATGACGCGGTAGCCCTCTTCTTTCAGGGCCTTGCACGCCTGGGCGCCGGAGTAGTCGAATTCGCAGGCCTGACCGATGACGATGGGGCCGGCGCCGAGGATCAGGATGCTCTGTAGGTCGTTACGTTTTGGCATGGCTCTCTTTATCCTCTTAGGCGCGATACTGCTTGATCAATTCAATAAAGTGGTCGAACAGACCGGCACAATCGTGCGGGCCCGGGCTCGCTTCGGGGTGACCCTGGAAGCTGAAGGCCGGACGGTCGGTGCGATGGATGCCCTGGAGCGACCCATCGAACAAGGAGACGTGGGTGGCACGCAGGCACTCGGGCAGGGTCTGCTCGTCCACTGCAAAGCCGTGGTTCTGGGCGGTGATCATCACGGTGTTGTCGTCCAGGCTCTTCACCGGGTGGTTGGCACCGTGGTGGCCGAACTTCATCTTGATGGTCTTGGCGCCGGAGGCCAGGCCCAGCAACTGGTGGCCCAGGCAGATACCGAACACCGGGGTGCTGGTATTAAGGAAAGCCTTGATAGCTTCGATGGCGTAGTCGCACGGCTCGGGGTCGCCGGGGCCGTTGGAGAGGAAGATGCCATCCGGGTTCATCGCCAGTACCTCGGCGGCCGGGGTCTTGGCCGGCACCACGGTCAGGCGGCAGCCACGGTCCACCAGCATGCGCAGGATGTTGCGCTTCACGCCGAAGTCATAGGCCACCACGTGGTATTTCAGCTCATCGGCCGCCGGGGTGACGTGACCCTTGCCGAGCTGCCAGCTGCCTTCAGTCCAGCTGTAGGATTCGCTCACGGTCACTTCCTTGGCCAGGTCCATCCCCTTCAAACCGGGGAAGGCGCGGGCCTGTTCGAGGGCATGGGCTTCATCGAGCTGCTTGCCAGCCAGGATGCAACCGGCCTGGGCGCCTTTTTCACGCAGGATGCGGGTCAGCTTGCGGGTGTCGATGTCGGCGATGCCAACGATGTTGTGAGACTTGAGGTAATCGGAGAGGGATTGCTGATTGCGGAAGTTGGAGGCCAGTATCGGAAGGTCCCGGATGATGAGGCCCTGAGCATGGACCTGACTGGACTCTTCATCTTCGCTGTTGGTGCCGGTGTTGCCTATATGGGGGTAAGTGAGGGTAACGATCTGACGGGAATAGGAGGGATCTGTGAGGATTTCCTGATAACCCGTCATCGACGTGTTGAAAACCACTTCACCAACGGAACATCCCTCGGCGCCTATCGACACGCCTTTGAACACAGTTCCATCTTCCAGCACTAGCAATGCAGTGTGATTCAAGACAACCTCCAGTTATTTAGCTTTAAATTCAGCAATTTACCTGGGTGTTGCGGGCTCTGTTCCGGTCTTTGACAGGACTCGAACCCGGCAGATTTCTGGCAAATTGGGCGCATTCTACTTAAAAACGATCTCATTTCAACGTCTTTTCTCGTTTGAAATGCATCTAAATTCAATAAACAAGCAACATTACCCATTATCTATGCACTCAATTGCTTTGCAACCCCCTCTTCAAAAAGAAAAGCCAAACACAGACCACAAAGCGGCACCCGATGCCATGCAACGTACAAAAATCCATATTTATTACTTAATAAACAGCAAGATAGAAAATTAAAAAACAAACAACACAACAACAAAAACACCATTTGAAGCCAGAAAAGTGAACGCAAAGAATAGAAAACGTTTTTCTTTGATTGCATTTTTAGTCTATTTCACATCAGGACAAAATGCCCCCCGCAGGGGAATATTGAGACCCAAAGCCGTTACCCCTTGATGACATTTTTGTCGCAAGAGGGTGGCAGGCTTGTAAGAATGGCAGGATTTAGCGAGGTTCACTCAAAAAGTGATGATTAAGGCTTATTTCTACAAAAAAGTGACAAAAAACCCCGGCGGACCGGGGTTTGGCAACCAGTACGGGAGTCTGCACTCCCCCTGAAGACGGTTTATTTCAGACCGAGCACATCCTGCATATCATAGAGACCGGCCCCTTGCTGGCCGAGCCACTTGCCCGCCCGCACTGCACCGTTGGCGAAGGTCAGACGGCTGGAAGCCTTGTGGCTGATCTCGACCCGCTCGCCGATGTCGGCGAACATGACGGTGTGCTCCCCCACCAGATCGCCGGCGCGGATGGTGGCAAAGCCGATGGTGTTGCGATCCCGCTCACCGGTGATCCCCTCACGGCCATAGACGGCGCACTCTTTGAGATCCCGGCCCAGGGTTTTCGCCACCACCTCCCCCATGGAGAGCGCAGTGCCGGACGGAGCATCCACCTTGTGTCTGTGGTGCCCCTCGATGATCTCGATGTCGGTGTACTCCCCCATCACCCTGGCCGCCTGCTCCAGCAGCTTGAACACCAGGTTGACCCCGACCGAGTAGTTGGAGGCGAAGACGATGCCGATCTGCTTGCCCGCCTCGTGCAGGGCCGCCTTGCCCGCCTCGTCAAAGCCGGTGGTGCCGATCACCATCTGCTTGCCATGCGCCAGTGCAAAGGCGAGGTTCGCCAGGGTCACCTCGGGGCGAGTGAAGTCGATGATGAGATCGAATTCGTCCTTCACCTTCTCCAGACTGTCGCTGATGATGACGCCAAGGCGCCCCAGGCCGTTGAGTTCACCCGCATCCAGACCGATCACGGCAGAGCCCGGTCGTTCCAGCGCCGCTCCCACCACCACGCCCTCGGCGTTGGCGATAGCCTCCAGCAGCACCTTGCCCATACGACCATTACAGCCCATCACGGCCACACGGATCGGATTGTCCATCTCCACCCTCTCATCTCTTTATTATGGAAAGAGACCGTTTTACCAGCCCGCGCCCCCTTTGAAAAGCCCGATCTGGCCCGCCAAACCACCCCGACATTTAAACGATAAATTCAATAAAAACAGAATAAATGACGGAATAAACAGACAAATCAGAATAACGAAGTAAAAAGCCCTATCCATCTGGATGGCTATCTTGACCCGGGCGGGCCGACTCACTACTGTTGGCCCCCCATGGTGGCAGGATGCCCGCCCTGTGCCCGCCCTGGAGGCGCCACAGGCAACGACAGGAGGTCATTGTTCAAGTTTCGAGGAACACATGATCCAGACCCAACCCCGTGCCAGAGCCCTGCTGCCCCTTCTGGTCTTTCTTGCCCTCTTCATCGGTACCGGTACCTGGCTGACCCTGCAGGGGGTCGAGTTCGCCTTCTACCAGCTCCCCGCCCCCGTTGCCGCCCTGCCTGCCGTCATGCTGGCCCTGCTGATGGGACGCGAGGGGTTCAACAAGAACCTCGAGACCTTCTTCAAGGGGGTGGGCGAGAGCAACATCATGGCCATGTGCCTCATCTATTTGCTGGCGGGCGCCTTCGCCACCGTGGCCAAGGCCACCGGCGGGGTGGATGCCACGGTCGCCCTCGGCCTCTCCCTCATTCCGGGCTGGTGCCTGCTGCCGGGGCTCTTCCTCATCTCTGCCTTCATTGCCACCGCCATGGGTACCTCCATGGGCACCATCGGCGCCGTGGCACCGGTGGCGCTGGGCGTCGCCCAGGCCGCCGGCATCGATCCGATGCTGATGGCGGGGACCATCCTCTCCGGCGCCATGTTCGGGGACAACCTCTCCATCATCTCAGACACCACCATCGCCGCCACCCGCAGCCAGGGCTGCGAGATGAAGGACAAGTTTCGCGAGAACATCAAGATTGCCGCCCCCGCCGCCGTGCTGGTGATCCTGCTCTATCTGGTGCTGGGCTCCACCGGTGAAGCGCCGGCCCCCACCGCCGAGGCGGACTTGCTCAAGGTCGCCCCCTATCTGCTGATCCTGGTGCTGGCCCTCTCTGGCATGAACGTCTTCATGGTACTGGGGCTCGGCATCCTGGCGGCCGGTGGCGTGGGGCTGCTTGGCAGCTACTCCCTCGGCCAGTTCAGCAAGGACATCTATCAGGGCTTCACCAGCATGCAGGAGATCTTCCTGCTCTCCATGCTCATCGGTGGTCTGGGTGCCCTGATGGAACGCCAGGGGGGGCTAGCCTGGATAAGTGAGCGCATCGCCGCCCTGATTGCCCGCTTCACCCGCCACCACGATGGCGAGCAGAACGAGAAGGCGGCCGAGCTCGGCATCGCCGGCGTGGTGAGCCTCACCAACCTGTGCACCGCCAACAACACCGTGGCCATCATAGTCGCGAGCAAGGTGGCCAGGGATCTGGCGGACCATCACGGGGTCACCCCGCGCCGCGCCGCCTCCATGCTGGACATCTTCTCCTGCGTGGTACAGGGGCTGATTCCCTGGGGCGCCCAGGCGCTGCTGCTGGGTTCCATCTTCGCCCTCTCGCCGATCCTGGTCGTGAGCATGAGCCTCTACCCCATGGCGCTGGCCCTGGCCGCCATCGTGGCCGTCTTCCTCAAGCACCAGATGGGCGCAGTGGCTCCCGCCCCCCACCGTTCCTGACACCCGACCTCAGGGGCCGCCCGGCTGGCGGCCCCGCCATCAGCTTTTCATCCCGTCGGCCCCTTGCTAAGGTAGCGCCAGCCCACCTTTGCCCAGGAGTCCCCATGCCGGATACCCAACCCGAACGCCAGAACCTGCGCCAGCTCATTCGCCAGCGCAGAAAAAGCCTGAGCCAGGCCGAGCAGCAGGCGGCGGCCCAACAGCTGGTCGAACGCTTCCAGGAACACCCCGGCATCCTCGCGGCCAGTCGCATCGCCCTCTATCTGGCCAACGACGGGGAGCTCGATCCCCTGCCCGCCATCCACTGGCTGTGGGCCCGGCAAAAGGAGGTCTACCTGCCGGTGCTGCACCCCTTCACCCCGGGTCACCTGCTCTTCTTGCGCTACACCGCCACCACCCCCATGACCCGCAACCGCTACGGCATCGCCGAGCCCGAGCTCGACGTGCAGCAGGTGCTGCCCCACAGCATGCTGGACATCATCTGCACCCCGCTGGTGGCCTTCGATGAGGCTGGCAACCGCCTCGGCATGGGGGGCGGCTACTACGATCGCACCCTCGCCTGCTGGCACGAGCACCAGCTCGGCCCAAGACCCCTGGGGCTCGCCCACGACTGCCAGCAGGTGGATGCCGTCCCCCGGGAGCAGTGGGACGTGCCGCTCCCCCAGATCATCACCCCCAGCCGCAGCTGGCACTTTGCCTGATCAGGCGGGGGCGCCCCCTTCGGTTCAATAAACAGGCAAACGATTTACATCTTGGGGATTTTTGCGCCGGAACGTGAGCACCATGGTCGCTCTGGGGGGGATGCTTGGATATAATGCGCCCGCTTTTTCCATAAGGATCCATCATGACTCAAGATGAAATGAAGAAGGCGGCCGGTTGGGCTGCGCTCAAATACGTGGTACCCGGCACCATCGTCGGGGTGGGCACCGGCTCTACCGTCAATCACTTCATCGACGCACTGGCGACCATGAAAGACCAGATCAAGGGCGCGGTGTCGAGCTCCATCGCCTCCACCGAGCGCCTCAAGGGTCTCGGCATCCCGGTGTTTGACCTCAACGACATCGATGCCCTCTCCGTCTACGTGGATGGTGCCGACGAGATCAACGCCAGCCGCGACATGATCAAGGGGGGCGGCGCCGCCTTGACCCGCGAGAAGATCGTCGCCGCCGTGGCCGACCAGTTCATCTGCATCATCGACAACACCAAGACCGTCGACGTGCTGGGCACCTTCCCCCTGCCGGTGGAAGTGATCCCCATGGCCCGCGAATACGTGGCCCGCGAGATCCGCGCCCTTGGCGGCAACCCGGTGTGGCGTGAAGGGGTGGTGACCGACAACGGCAACATCATCCTGGACGTCAAGGGCATGGCCATCACCGATGCCAAGGCTCTGGAAACCCGCCTCAACAGCATCGTGGGCGTGGTCACCAACGGCCTGTTCGCCCACCGTGGCGCCGACGTTGTGCTGATCGGCACCCCCGAGGGTGTGATCACCAACTAAGGCCTGCTCCCCGGACCTCCCCCTCCGGGCAAGCCCCTGCCCGGGTCAGTCAATCTGACTGCCCCAAATGGACAACGGCGCCTCATGGCGCCGTTTCTGGTTATCCCTCAATGGCTTGTAGCAGCACATCTGCAACAATCGTTGATAACTTCAAAGAATTTGACTTTCGTCACAAATATTCCCTCTCCCAAACGTTTTTGCTACTTTACGGTTTTCTTCACACTGCAAGCCTGAACGCATTTTTCAAAACAATAGAGGGAACGTCATGACAGCCAAGTTTTCGCTGGACAAGGATAAGATCAAGGTACTGCTGCTGGAGGGAGTCCATCCCAACACGGTGGAGACCTTTCGGGCAGCCGGCTACACCAATGTGGAATATCTGAAGACGTCCCTGTCGGAAGAGGAGTTGATCGAGCGCATTCGTGACGTGCATTTCGTGGGCCTGCGTTCACGCACTCAGATCACCGAGAAGGTCCTGGATGCTGCAACCAAGCTGGTGGCCATCGGCTGCTTCTGCATCGGCACCAACCAGGTCTCCCTCGACGCCGCCCACGTGCGCGGCATCCCCGTCTTCAACGCCCCCTTCTCCAACACCCGCTCCGTGGCCGAACTGGTACTGGGGGAGATCCTGCTGCTGCTGCGCGGCATTCCCGAGAAGAACGCCAAGTGCCATCGCGGCGTTTGGGAGAAGCTGGCCAACCGCAGTGTCGAAGCCCGCGGCAAGAAGCTCGGCATCATCGGCTACGGCCACATCGGCACCCAGCTTGGCATCATCGCCGAGATGATCGGCATGAAGGTCTACTACTACGACATCGAGAACAAGCTCTCCCTTGGCAACGCCATCCAGGTGCCGAATCTGGTGGAGCTGCTCAACATGTCTGACGTCATCAGCCTGCACGTACCGGAAACCGCCTCCACCAAGGATCTCATCGGTGCAGAGCAACTGCGCATGATGAAACCGGGCGCCATCTTCATCAACGCCTCCCGCGGCACCGTGGTGGACATCGACGCCCTGGCCGACGTCATCAAGAGCGGTCACCTCTCGGGCGCCGCCATCGACGTCTTCCCGGTGGAGCCCAAGTCCAACGACGAGGAGTTCCTCACCCCCCTGCGTGGCCTGGACAACGTGATCCTGACCCCCCACATCGGCGGCTCAACCCAGGAAGCCCAGGAGAACATCGGTCTGGAAGTGGCCAACAAGCTGGTCAAATACTCCGACAACGGCTCCACCCTCTCCGCGGTCAACTTCCCGGAAGTCTCCCTGCCCGGCCACAAGGGCTCCAGCCGCCTGTTGCACATTCACCGCAACCAGCCCGGCGTGATGAACCAGATCAACCAGATCTTCGCCGACGAGGGGATCAACATCGCCGGTCAGTACCTGCAGACCAGCAGCGAGATCGGTTACGTGGTCATCGACGTCGAAACCGAGCACAGCGAGAAGGCCCTGGCCCGTCTCAAAGAGATCAATGGCACCATCCGTGCCCGGATCCTGCACTGATAAACCCTTATCTGCGCAGCAAAAAGCCCGTCGTGATGACGGGCTTTTTTATGTCAGAAGAAAGCTTGCTCTCGCAACCTACCACCAGCCCAGCAGGTTGCGGCCCACCAGGGCACCCCACACCAGGGCATTGAGGGCCAGGGCGATGAAGACGGCGGCGGAGCCCAGATCCTTGGCGCGGCCCGAGAGTTCGTGATGCTCGGAGCCGATGCGATCCACCACCGCCTCCACGGCGGAGTTGAGCACCTCGACGATCACCACCAGCCAGCTGATACAGACGAGCAGCAGGATCTCGTTGAGGGAGTCACCTATCCAGAATGCCAGCGGCATCAGCAGCAAGATGAGCAGCAGCTCCTGACGGAAGGCGGCCTCGTTGACCCAGGCCGATTTGAGACCTTTCATGCTGTAACCGGTTGCGTTGATGATGCGGGTGATCCCGGTCGCGCCTGGCTTTGCCACGATAACTACCTCATTTGAAATGGCTTTTGGGTTCACATCCTATCAGAGCTGCCCAAGGTTTCCATCGGGTGACTTTTGCTTTATTTTATTCCCTTGCATTTTGGCATCCCGCCCACCTTATCCACTCGAGAATTGAGTCGTATGTCCATTCACACCGATGAATTGCGCACCCGTCGCCTGGAGGCCCTGATCACCCCCAGCGAGCTGGCGCACGCCTTCCCGTTAACCGACACCATCGCCCAGAACCTGCTGGATGCCCGCCGCCAAGTGGAAGCCATTCTGTCCGGTGAGGATCAGCGCCTGCTGGTCATCGTCGGCCCCTGCTCCATCCACGATCCCGCCGCCGCCCACGAATACGCCCTGCGTCTGAACACCCTGCGTGAAGAGTACAAAGAGAGCCTGTGCATCGTGATGCGCACCTACTTCGAAAAGCCGCGCACCATCGTCGGCTGGAAGGGGCTCATCAATGATCCGCGCCTGGACGGCAGTTTCGACGTCAATGAAGGGCTCAAACTGGCCCGCAAACTGCTGGTGGACATCAACGAGACCGGCATGCCCACCGCCACCGAGTTCCTCGACATGGTGACCGGCCAGTACATCAGCGATCTCATCACCTGGGGCGCCATCGGCGCGCGCACCACCGAGTCCCAGGTTCACCGGGAGATGGCCTCCGCCCTCTCCTGCCCGGTGGGGTTCAAGAACGGCACCGACGGCAACACCCGCATCGCCATCGATGCGGTGCGCGCCGCCCGTCACAGCCACATCTTCTACTCCCCGGACAAGGACGGCAAGATGACCATCTACCGCACCGCCGGCAACCCCTACGGCCACGTGATCCTGCGCGGCGGCCACCGTCCTAACTACGACACCGCCAGCATCGACGAGGCGTGCGAAGCTCTGGCCCAGGTGGGCCTGCCGGAGCGCCTGGTGGTGGACTTCAGCCACGGCAACAGCATGAAGGATCACCGCCGCCAACTGCTGGTGGCCCAGGATATCTGCGATCAGCTGCGCCGCGGCCGCACCGGCATCGCCGGCATCATGGCCGAGAGCTTCCTGGTGGAAGGGCGTCAGGACGTGGAAAACGGCTGTGCCGCCACCTTCGGCCAGAGCATCACCGATGCCTGTCTGTCGTGGAGTGACACCGAAACCCTGCTGGCCATGCTGGCAGAAGCCGCCCAAGTGCGGCTGGACAAGCAGAAAGCCTGAGCAACCGCTCAACGCTCCATCTACCAATGAAAAGAGCCAGGCATCACGGATGCCTGGCTCTTTTCATTTCCACAGTGATTCACTCGCCCCCTTGGCTTCACTCAGCCTCTGCAGGTTTTCAATGCTGTATCCGTAGTCGACGGAGCGGCTCCCTTCTCCCGCTTGTTTCAAAAGAATGGGAGAAGGGCTGGGGATGAGGGGGAAGCCCGCCTCACAGACTCGGCATAAACCAGGTGCGGCCAGCCGCCTCGATACGATCGGTACGGATCTGGAACACCCGCTCCAGCAGCGCCTCGTCGATGATCCCGACGTCCCCTTCCCCCACCACGCGGCCCTGTTGCAGGCAGAGCACGCGATCCGCCCAATCGATGGCCAGATTGATGTCGTGGATGGCCACCACCACCAGCAATCCCTGCGCGGCCAGTTGCTTGAGCAGCCGCAGCAGCGCCATCTGGTGATGCAGATCCAGCCCCGCCAGGGGTTCATCCAGCAGCAGCACCCGCCCGGTCGGATTGAGGCTTGGCCACAGTTGCAGCAGGGTGCGGGCGATCAGCACCCGCTGCTGCTCCCCCCCGGACAAGCGGCTGAAGTCCCGTGCCAGCAGAGGCGCCAGTTCCAGGGCGTCGCACACATCCGCCACCGCCTGCGCCTGAGCATCGGGGCCCCCCTCCTCCAGCCCCAGGCTCAGCACCTGGAACACCGGGATGTGGAACAGCTGGGGCTGGCGCTGGGGCAGCATGGCGCGCCGCGTTGCAAGCTCGGGCCAGCTCAGGGTCGTGATGGCCTCTCCTCCCAGCAAGACGGCGCCATCGGCGGGCAGCAGGCCCGCCAGGGCCCCGAGCAGGGAGGACTTGCCGCTGCCGTTGGGGCCGAGCAGGGCCACCAGCTGACCACCGAACCAGGCCAGATCCAGGGGGGCGAGGCGATGGGGGATGGCCAGGGCGCGGGCCTCCAGCCGCCAGGGGGCGGGATCAGCGGGACACATCGGCATCTTGCCTCAGCAGTAGATAGATAAAGAGCGGGGCGCCCACCGAGGCGGTGATAACCCCGATGGGCAGTTCACCGGCGTGCAGCGCCGAGCGGGCCACCAGATCGGCCCCGAGCAGCAGGGCGCCGCCCCCCAGCGCCGAGGCGGGCAGCAGGAAGCGCTGATCGCTGCCACCGCACAGGCGCAGCAGGTGAGGCACCACCAGGCCGACGAAGCCGATGACGCCGCACAGGGAGACCGCCACCCCGGTGAGCAGGCAGACCGCCAGCACCAGGCGTACCCGCATGCTGTCCACGTTCAGCCCCATGAGGCGGGCCTGGGTCTCTCCCAACAGCAGTTGTTGCAGTGCCCGCCCCTGCCAGCAGAGCCAACCGAGGGTGAGGGGCAGCACCAGCCACCACCAGGCGAGCTGCTGGCTGCCGTAGGCGAGGCTGCCCATCATCCAGAACATGAATTCCCGCAAAGCGCCGTCGTCGGCGAAATACATCAGCCAGGTCATGGCCGCATTGGTGAGGATGCCGATGGCGACCCCGAACAGCAGCAGCCGCCCATGGCCGAGCCGTGCCCGGCGTGCGAGACGGATGAGCAGCATGGTCACCACCAGGGCGCCGCCAAAGGCCGCCAGCGACAGCCCCCAGCCCGGCAGATAGAGCCCGAGCCCCTTGGCCACCGCCATCGCCACCATGGCGGCCAGCCCAGCGCCGCTCGAGACGCCGAGCAGGCCGGGTTCCGCCACCGGGTTGTGCAGCATCACCTGGAGCACGGCACCGCCGCAGGCAAGGGAGGCCCCCGCCAGCAGGGCCAGCAGGGCGCGCGGCAGACGCAACTCCAGCAGGATGCGCAGCTCCAGATCCCCCAGCGGCTGCCAGGGCAGCAGCACGAACTCCCCGAGGGCGAGGGAGAGCAGGAACAGGGCCAGGGTCAGCAGCGACAGCAGGAGCAGCCAGCGGCGCTGCCAGCGCTGCTGGCGACGGATGAGAGCGAGATACACGGGATCCCCAAGAAGCGAGGCCCGCCGGGGGGCAGGCAGGAAAGCTGCATGATAACAGCGCGTTACCACCCAAGGTCAAGGCTGGTAGGGCTTGGCCAGCGCCGCTATCTCGCCGCTCTCCACCATGGCTTGCAACGCCTGCGCCAGCTTGGGGCCCAGCTCGTGGTGGGGTGAGTGCTTGCTCATCCCGAGGTAGAGCACCACCGGGTTGGGGGGCTGGAAGGGCGCCTTGACGAGGCCGGCGTCGTTGCGCTGGCTCAGGGCGTAATCCACCTGGCAGTCGGTCCCTATCATCAGGGGCAGGTGGCCCCGCTCCACCATGCGCTGCAACTGGTCTTCGGTGGGGACCCCGTGCTTGTCGAGCTGGGTGTCGCCATCGAAGGGGGGAAAGTAGGCGGAGTTGAGCACATAGCCTATCTCGCGGTCCCTCAAATCCTCGTAGCGCCTGAGGCCGGCCACGGCGGCGGGCTTGCCATAGAAGGCTGGCCGGCACTGGTAATAGGACGGCTGCAGGTAGTCGATGAAGGCGGCCCGCTCCTCGGTGTGAGCCAGCCCTATCATCAGATCCACCTGACCGGTCTGCATCTGTTTGAGTGCCCGTCCCCAGGGCACCCGTTTGAGGGTGAGCACAATGCCGCTGCGTGCCTGCAACTGGCGCAGAATGTCGATATCCAGCCCCTGGAAGTCGTCGTTCTCTGCCAGCATGCGAAACGGCGGCCAGACATCGGTGGCCACCGTCAGGGTCGGCGCACCTTGCGCCCAGCAGGCAAACAACAGACAAAGCGCACCCCAGCTTGTCTTGCCCATCCAGCTTTCGCCTTCTTTTGTTACATCCTTGTGAGCTAAAAATACCCTCAAGCACCACTTATGAAAACCCATGGAGTCGAGATAAAATGCATTGATTTAAAAGGAGAACCTAATGAACCCCATCATGACCAGTATCGGCCTGCTCATCTGCAGCAACGTCTTCATGACGTTTGCCTGGTACGCCCATCTCAAGAGCATGAATCACAAACCCTGGATCATCGCCGCCCTGGTGAGCTGGGGGATAGCCCTGTTCGAATACCTGTTGCAGGTGCCCGCCAACCGCATCGGCCACACTGTGCTCTCCGTCGGCCAGCTCAAGATCCTGCAGGAGGTGATCACCCTCACCGTGTTCGTTCCCTTCTCCATCTTCTATCTGAAAGAAGACCTGAAGTGGGACTACCTCTGGGCGGGTCTGTGCATCCTGGGCGCGGTCTTTTTTGTGTTCCGCGAAAAACTGACCGGCGCCTGAGGCTGTACACTCAAGCCATTCATCATCCCCCAGCCCTTTGAGCGACGAGGCCCCTCATGGAATTGAGAGACATGCTGCAGATCCTGGCCAAACAGGACGGTTCCGATCTCTATCTCTCCACCGGCGCCCCCCCCTGCGCCAAGTTCAACGGCGCCTTGCGCCCCCTCACCCAGGAGCCCCTGGGGCCGGGCGAGGTGGCCCGCATCGCCTACGACATCATGGATCTCGAGCAGAAACAGCAGTTCGAGAAAGAGCTGGAGATGAACCTCGCCATCTCCCTGCCCCAGATAGGCCGTTTTCGGGTCAACATCTTCAAGCAGCGCAATGAAGTCTCCCTGGTGGCGCGCAACATCAAGACCGAGATCCCCCGCTTCGAGGATCTCAAACTCCCTCCGGTGCTCCTCGACACCATCATGGAGAAGCGGGGTCTGGTGCTCTTCGTCGGCGGCACGGGGTCCGGCAAGTCCACGTCGCTCGCGGCCCTCATCGATCATCGCAACCGCAACAGCGGCGGCCACATCATCACCATCGAGGATCCGGTGGAGTTCGTCCATCGCCACCAGAAGAGCATCATCAACCAGCGGGAGGTGGGGGTGGATACCCGCAGCTTCCACGCGGCCCTGAAGAACACCCTGCGCCAGGCGCCGGACGTCATCCTCATCGGTGAAATCCGCGATCGGGAGACCATGGAGCATGCCCTCGCCTTCTCGGAGACCGGGCATCTGGCCATCTCCACCCTGCACGCCAACAACGCCAACCAGGCGCTGGATCGCATCATCAACTTCTTCCCGGAAGAGCGCAGACCCCAGCTGCTCAACGACCTTGGCAACAACCTCAAGGCCTTTGTCTCCCAGCGGCTGGTGAAGACCACGGACGGCGGGCGCCGGGCGGCGGTGGAGGTGATGCTCGGAACCCACACGGTGCGCGATCTCATCAAGCGCGGCGAGTTTGGCGGCCTCAAGGAGATCATGGAAAAATCCAGGGCCCTTGGCATGGTGACCTTCGACAGTACTCTGTTCGATCTGGTGGTCGAGGGGGTGATCGACGAGGAGGAGGCGGTGAAGAACGCGGACTCCCAGAACAACCTGCGCCTCAAGATCAAACTCTGGCGGGAGAAGGGCCAGATTGGCAACAGCGCGGCGGCGAGCGGCTGGAGCCTGGAGCCCACCAAGGACGAGGGCGACCTCTTCTGAGACGGGCACGGCGGCCACGAAAAAGGGAACCCTCGGGTTCCCTTTTGCATATGGGCAGGCGTCAGCCCTTCTGGACCAGCCCTATCTGGCCGGGCTCGCACCACTCGAACGTCACCTCTTCGTGCTTGCCGCAGCAGGAGCCGCCACACAGGCGGCTCTCCCGCTTGGCGACGTGCCCCTTGCGCATCCAGACCCCGAGCATGGCCTCTACCGCATCCTCGGAGGTGTGAAAGTGGCGGGCCAGCGCCCGCCGGCTCACCTTCTTGTGAAGGGCCAGATAGTCCCCCAGTTCACGCAGGATCACAGAATCCCCCCCTCTCGGCGCACTCGCCCCTGACCATGAGCCCCTTCACAGGGTCACCACCTTGCGGGCGACGATGTCGCCGTGACGACGCCCCAGCCACCAGAGCAGCCCCAGGGAGAACAGATAGCTCAGGCTCCAGACCAGGCTCTGCGCCGGGTGGGCGGCGAAGGTCGCCAGTTGATAGAAGAGGGTGGCGCACAGGAAGGCGACGTAGTTGCACCAGGCGGCGGTGAACAGGGCCCACTGGCGACCGGTCTCTCGCACCAGGGCCCCCATGGCGGCGGCGCAGGGCATGTAGAGCAGCACGAACAGCAGGTAGGCAAAGGCTCCGGCCACGCCGTCGAAGTGGGTCTGCATGTTGCCGTAGGTGGAGGTGTCCACCTCCTGGGCCTCGGCTGCCGCCTGCTTGTCCTCCAGATCCCCCACCTTGAGCCCCATGGGATCGGCGGGGTCGATGTCCGCCAGGTTGGCGGGAATGGTGGCCAGCGCCGCTTTCAGGCTGCCCAGCAGGGAGTATTCACTCTCCTCCTCATCACCGGCGCCGCCGGCGTAGAGGCTGTTGAGGGTAGCGACCACCGCCTCCTTGGCAAAGATGCCGGTGAGGATGCCCACCGTGGCCTGCCAGTTGTCGTCCCGCACGCCTATGGGATGCAGCACCGGGGTCACGGACTGGCTCAGCTTGCTCAGCACCGAGTTCTCCTGATCCTGGTTGCCGAAGCTGCCGTCGGTGCCGAGGGAGTTGAGCACGCTCAGCACCGCCACCATCAGGACGATGGTCTTGCCCGCGCCGAAGATGAAGCCCTTGAGTTTCTGCCAGGTGCGCAGCCCCACGTCCACCGGACGGGGCCACTCGTAATCGGGCATCTCCATCACCATGGAGTCGCTCTTGCCCGGCAGCAGGGTGCTGCGCAGGAAGAGGCCGGTGAGCACCGCCACCAGGATGCCGAACAGATAGAGACCGAACACCAGGTTCTGCCCCGACTCGGGGAAGAAGGCCACCGCGAACAGGGCGTAGACCGGCAGACGGGCACCGCAGGACATGAAGGGCGCCATGGCCGAGGTCATCAGCCGCTCGCGCTCCGACCCCAGGGTCCGGGTTGCCATCACCGCGGGCACGGTGCAGCCAAAGCCCATCAGCATGGGGACGAAGGCCTTGCCGGGCAGGCCGAGGCGACGCATCAGGGCGTCCACCACGAAGGCGGCGCGGGCCAGATAGCCGGAGCTCTCCAGCACCGCGAGGAAGAGAAAGAGGCAGCCCACCACGGGGATGAAGGTCGCCACCGTCTGCAAACCGGCACCCACGCCGTCCGCGAGCACGGCCCCCAGCCAGTCGGGGGCACTCATCAGCCCCAGCAGATGGTGCACCCCATCCACGAAGAGGGCCCCCCCGAGGATGTCGAAGAAGTCGATGAAGGCGCTGCCCACCTTGATGGCGAACATGAACATCAGGTACATCACCAGCAGGAAGAAGGGGATGCCCACCCAGCGGTTGAGCAGCACCCTGTCCAGCCGTTCGCTCTGGGCGACGGTGAGCTTGTCCTGATGACGGCACGCCTGCTGGCACCAGTGGTGGATATGGCCGTAGCGCAAATCAGCGAGTTGCAGGTCGATGTCCTGGGCGTGGTGGGCGCGGCTCACCACGTTGTCGGCCGCCGCCTGCTGCCCCGCCGCCAGGGTCTCCAGCATGGCGATGTCTTCCTCCAGCAGGCGCAGGGCGCGGCCACGGCGATGCAGATGATGGGGGGCGAGCAGGGTCTCCAGCTCGGCGATGTCCCCCTCGAGGGGCTGACCGTAGTCGAGCACCAAGGCGGGCTGGGACTGGCCGATAAACTGGTGGATCCCCTCTTTAAAGGCCGCCACCTGCTGGCGATTGTGGGCCGAGAGCGACACCACGGGGCACCCCAGCGCCTTGGCGAGCAAGGCCTCGTCGATGGTGATGCGCCGCTTTTGCAGCAGATCCATCTTGTTGAGCACCACCACCATGGGCAGCCCCAGCTCCCGCAGTTGCAGGGTGAGGTAGAGGGAGCGCTCCAGGTTGGCGGCATCGATGACGTTGAGCAGCAGATCCGGCTGCTGGCGCTGGACGAAGCGGCTGGCGATCTGCTCGTCCAGGCTCGCCTCCTGGTTGGCCAGGGCATAGATGCCGGGCAGGTCCACCAGGGTGTATTCCTGCCCGCGGGCAGCAAAAGCCCCCATCTTCTTGTCGACGGTGACCCCGCTCCAGTTCCCCACCTGCTGGCGGGAGCCGGTCAGGGCGTTGAACAGGGAGGTCTTGCCGCTATTGGGATTGCCCACTGTGACCAGGTTGTAGCTCATACCGGCTCCACCTCGATTTGCTGGGCCAGACTCCGCTGCATGGAGAGGCAGATGCCCTGGCACTGGATCTGGAGCGGGTCCCCCAGGGGGGCGGCCCGTAGATAGAGGATCTCGGTCTGGGGCAGCAGCCCCATCACCATCAGCTTGCGCCGCAAGGCGCGGCCAAGGTGGTTCATGTGCGTGATGCGAGCGCTCTGTCCCGGCGACAGCTCTGTGAGTACCATGACGGGCTCCTGAAGTTAAACAAGAATAATTCGCTTTTAATGGGGGGATTATAAGCTGTGCCCTCAACATTTATTTGCGTAAAATCAAACTCCGCTTAGCTAACCGACAAAGTAATGCCATGAGTCACGACAACAACAGCCGCCTGGTCTACAGCACGGACGGCGGCATGATCAAGGAATCCGCCCCCGCCCAGCACGCCTCCCCCTTCCCCGCCGACGGGGTCGTGCGCATCCGCCGCGAGACCAAGGGACGCAAGGGGGCCGGGGTCATCAGCATCCACGGCGTTCCCGCCGACCAGCAGAAGGCCCTCGCCACCCTGCTCAAGAAGAAGTGCGGTACCGGCGGCGGTCTCAAGGAGGGGGTCATCGAGATCCAGGGGGACAAACGGGACCTCATCAAGGCCGAACTGGAGAAGGCCGGCTTTCAGGTCAAGCTGGTGGGGGGATAATTCCCCATCCCGCGCCTTGCCTCACCGGGGGTTTTTCCCTAGAATGCCCGCTCCCATCGAGGGGGAGTAGTCTCGCCACGGACCCGTTCCGTGCGCGATCCTGATCAACATACTTGGTGCCAACTCACCATGGTCAGGGTGATCCGGGCAATGCCGGATTTGACAAGACCTTTGACGGGCCAGTGCCAAAACCGGGGACGGATGGCGCAGGCTTGTCTTTGGTTTATAACAATTCCGTCCCCCGGTCATTTTTATGGAAGCCTTGTTAACCTCCACCATCAGCGTTGCCATCGCCGAGATCGGCGACAAGACACAGCTGCTGGCCCTGTTGCTCATCTGTCGTTTTCGCAAACCCTGGCCCATCATCGCCGGCATGCTGGCTGCCACCCTGCTCAACCACGCGGGTGCCGCCTGGATAGGGGAATTCATTAGTCGCTGGATGGATCCCAAGGTGATGACCTGGTTGGTCGCTGGCGCCTTCATCGCCATGGCCGCCTGGATCCTGGTGCCGGACAAGATGGACGATGAAGAGAGTTCCCTGGACAAGTACGGCCCCTTCATGGCCACCTTCGTGCTCTTCTTCATCGCCGAGATCGGTGACAAGACCCAGATAGCCACCGTGCTGCTGGCAGCCAAGTACGACTCCCTGATCCAGGTGATCACCGGTACCACCCTCGGCATGATGCTGGCCAACGTGCCCGTGGTGCTGCTCGGCAAGCTCGGGGCCGACAAGCTCCCCCTCAAGGGGATCCGCATTGCCTGCGCCATCCTCTTTGCGGGGCTTGGCATCTCCACCCTGATCTTCGCCTGACTTCCATAGAAGCCGGCGGGAGATCAGCGTGAGCACTGATCGCCACCGCCGCCCCGGACGTCCTTCAGGCCCCCTCCTCACGGCGGGGGCCTTTTTAGTGCAAAGACATGGCCCCGTGCCGCGACCTGTGTCGCAACGCCGACGGCGCCCCTGCCCCGAGACGCGGCGCCGTGCCATAATGCCTTATCTTTCAGGCATCACGGCTTCAGGAGCCCCCATGCACCTCACCTCAAGACAGACCCTGCTCGACTGGGTCAGGCGCGGCCGCCTGCCACGGGCCTCGCTGCCTGCCGCCCTGGCCCTGTGCGATCTGCCCCCCGGCCCTGCCCGCTGGCAGTGGCTGTTCGACAGGCTGCTGCTCTGGCTCGGCTGCCTCTGCCTTGGCGCCGGCCTCGTCTTCTTCGTCGCCTTCAACTGGCAGGCCCTGGGGCGCCTCTCACGTCTCGCCCTGCTGGAGCTGCCGTTGCTCGCCATGCTCCTGGTGCTCTGGCGCAAACACATGAGTGACACCCCGCGCCAGGCCCTGCTGCTCGCCCTGGCCCTCAACCTCGGCGCCCTGCTCGCCCTGGTGGGCCAGACCTACCAGACCGGCGCCGACCCCTGGCAGCTCTTCGCCACCTGGGCCCTGATGCTGCTGCCGCTGGCGGCCCTTGGCAGAAGCCCGCTGCTCTGGACCCTGGCCTGGCTGCTCGGTCAGCTCGCCCTGGTGCTCTACTGGCGGCTCGGCCTTCTCGATCTCTTCTTCTCCTTCAACGAGGAGGCCCTCGGCTGGTGCCTGACCCTGCTCAACGCCGCCCTCTGGGGTCTGCTCATCCTGGTGCCCGCCCGCTACGCCCTGATGCCCTCCTGGCTCGCGGGGCTGGCCGCGGGGCTCGGCATCACCCTGCTCACCCTGCTGGCCCTGTTCGATGCCGCCTCTCCCTGGGTCTGGCCTGCCTGGCTCGCCTGGCTCGGCGCCGCCTACCTGCGCTGGCACCACAGGTTCATCGCCGGGCTCGCCATGGGGTGCCTGAGCCTCATCGCCGTGATCCTCGCGGCCCTTGGCAAGTGGATGGAGCCGGACATGAACGGCTTTTTGCTGCTGGCCCTCATCGCCATCGGCCTGTCGGCGATGGCCAGCCGCTGGCTGCAACAACAACGGAGGCTGCATGTCTGATCTCACCCCCTGGGAGCGCCTGCGTGCTGCCCAACTTGTGGAAGGGGATGCCCCCCGGGATGAACAGCCCCACTGGTCGGGCCGTTTTCTGCTCGGCATGGTGGGCTGGATAGCCGCCCTCTTCCTGCTCTTCTTCCTCTTCATGGCCTTCGAGCAGCTGACCCGCGACCCCAACAACGCCCTCACCATGGGGATGGTGCTGATGGCCGCCGCCCTCGGTCTCAACCGCATGGCGACCCGCAGCGATCTCTGGGATCAGTTTGTGCTGGCGCTGGCGCTGGCGGCAGATGCCTGGCTGCTCTACGGCCTGCTGGACAGGCTGGATCTGAACGTCGCGTGGCTCTGGTTCGGGCTGACCGCCTTCTCCCTCGGGGTGGCCGCCCTGTTCGAGCACTGGCTGATCAGGCTGTTCCACAGCTTCGCCGCCGCCATCCTGCTCACCCTCGCCCTCGCCTGCCTCGGCCTGCACCTGCTGGCCCTGCCGCTGGTGATGGGCGCCGTCGCCCTGTGCTGGCTGCAGGCGGAGCGCGATCCCGCCCGCCATCTGCTCTATGAATCCCTCACCCTGGGGCTGGCACTCTCCCTGCTGGTGCTGGGACGGCTGCACCACCCCCTGTGGGAGGGAGGCACCAGCGTGCTCAATGAGCTCGGCAGCTCCCGCCTGCCCCTCTGGCTCAATCCCCTGCTCTGCGCCGCCCTGCTGCTCGCGGTCATGGTTCGCCTCAGGCTGCCGCTGCGCTACGGGCTGCCGCTGGTGGTGATCAGCGCCATCATTCCCGGCATGGGGGCTGGCGCCCTGGTGCTGGTGCTCGGCTTCTACGCCGGCAGCCTGGCCCTGATGACCCTGGCAGGCCTCCTGCTGCTCGGCTTTGGCTCCCTCTATTACTACGATCTGGGGCTGACCCTGATGACCAAGTCCTGGCTGCTGCTCGCCTCGGGGGCCCTGCTGCTCGGTACCCGTCAGTGGCTCAAGCACCTTCACAACGGGAGCCCCTCATGAGACGCCTCGCCTTTTTGCTGACCGGTCTTGCCCTGCTCGCCGGCATCAACGCCGCCGTCTGGCGCTTCGAGCACGCCATGAGCCAGGGGGAGGTGGTGCTGATCGAGCTGGCACCGGTCGACCCCCGCTCCCTGATGCAGGGGGACTACATGCGCCTGAACTACGCCCTCGCCCGCCAGCTGGCGGGCCGCCAGGCCGCCGCCGGCCCCCACACCCTGGTCGTTCGCCTGGATGAACATCAGGTGGTGCACTGGGTGGAAGGGGGTAAGCCCGAGGCCCCGGGCCCGGGGGAGCGTCTGCTCAAGGTGCGCCAGCGCGACGGCCAGTGGTTTATCGGGCCTGACGCCTTCTTCTTCGAAGAGGGCACGGGAGATCAGTATGAGTCGGCCCGCTACGGCGAGTTTCGTCTGCAGGAGGATGGCAGCACCCTGCTGGTGGGGCTGAGGGATGAGGCGTTCACCCCCCTGGGTCACACCCGCCCGGCCTGGTAAAAAGGGGGCGCCGACCCGGTTGTGAGTGGCAAGATGATGACGGCCCCCGGCGGATAACGTCTGCGCCGGGTGGCGAAACGCCGTGACTTGGCAACACTTGAAACTGGGCACTCGGCAGCAGGACAGTCAGGATGAACATAGACATTGCAGTCCCCCTTCGCAGACTGGTCGCCTGCGCCGCCCTCGCGGCCATGGTCTGGGGCACTCCCGCGACCCAGGCCAGCCCGGCGCTCGCCAGCCTGCACTACCTCACCGAAGAGTACAAACCCTACAACTTCACCGGGGAGGATGGCGCCCCGACCGGCTTTGCCATCGACCTGCTGCACCTGGTGTGGCAAAAGACCGGCACCCCTGTCCAGCCCGTCAGCATCCTCCCCTGGGCCAGGGGTTACTACCTGCTGACCCAGAAACCCAATGTGGTGCTCTTCTCCACCGCCCGCACCGAGGCGCGCAATCCCCTGTTCAAGTGGGCCTGCCCCATCGGCTATGCCGAGATAGTGTTGATGGGGCTCGCCAGTCGCCCCCTGACCTTGACCCGCCTGGAAGATGCCCAGCGCTACACCATAGGCGCCGTGCGATCCGATGTGGGGGAGCAACTGCTGCTCAACGCCGGCTTCGACGAGCAGAAGATCATGACCGCCAACCGCCTCTCCCAGGCCCTGCGCATGCTCACCTCGGGCCGGGTCGAGCTGATCTCCAGCAACAAATCCACCCTGCTGGATCTCATCAAGACCCAGCAGCTGGATCCCGCCCAGTTCGAGGTGCGCTGGATGTTGAGCTCCGAGCAGTACTGCTTCGCCTTCAGCCACCCGGTGGACGATGCCCTGGTCAGGGAGTTCCAGCTCGGCCTGACCCAGGTGCTGGCCAGCAGCGACTTCCAGCAGCTCCAGCACAAATACTTCCCCTCCCCCTGACCTTTTCCCCCGCCGGGGCCGCCATGGCCCCGGCCCGCCTTTGAGCCAGCGCACGAAACCCGTTTAATGTTCGCCACTTGCAACGACAAGGGGTGAAGCAGACCGCCTCGGGTCCGTAATATAGGGCGCAGGAGCCTGTTGGCCCCTTTTTCACGGCAAGGGGCAGGGCGCACGGTGGCAGCGACAGTCAGGGGCGGCAGCGTGCCCGCTGGCCGCCTTCATCGGGCAGCGCCGCGCTCACGCCCTTCCCCACCATCTCTCCGATCTCTTGGGAATACACATGCACAACACAGCGAATTGACATCCTCCCCCACCTTAGCGCTTCGCGTCACAGGAGGGGGATTCCCATTACTGGGTGATAGCTGCTCGCGCAGTACCGGGTTCCTGCTTCATCGGGCGGCCTGATTGCACCGCGCCTCCACAGGCTAAAACGGCGTGTCCCG
>NZ_JALIHH010000226.1:0-293 GCF_022869435.1 Aeromonas sp. LsrichE-8G | reverse complement strand
CCGCGACCAACTGCCCGCAAGCCCGCTGAGCTACCCAGAGTTACCGCAAGAGCACGAGAACATCCGTGGCCCCCAGAGCTTCCACTAAAGAGGATACGTCCCATGACCCAACAAACGCTGACCCGCTTGAGACACCTGAAACTGACTGGCATGGCGGATGCCGTGCAACAACAACTGGAACAGGCAAGTACCTACGAAGGGCTGCCCTTCATCGAGCGGCTAAGCCTGCTGGTCGAACACGAACAACTGAGCCGGGAGCAGCGTAAACAAGCTCGGCTGGTCAAGCAGGCGAG
>NZ_JALIHH010000225.1:0-764 GCF_022869435.1 Aeromonas sp. LsrichE-8G | reverse complement strand
CGTGGCAGGAAATAACAGAGAAGTTGGAGTGGGCAATGGTGTATTTATCCAAAAACGGCAAAAAGAGTAGGCAGAGAAAATCCAAGCAAAACAACACGTTAGACGGTATTATTAATTCGCTTGCCGCTTAAGGTTCTGTACATGAGTGTCGAAATGGCCTCGCCTCCTCCACCACCCGCACGATGGAGGGATGATTGAGCAGACGGGCGCGATAGGCACGCAGACGGCCATAGCCAGCCGGGATCTCGTGGGCCCAGTCGGCGTAGAAGAGCGAGGGGGCTGCGGCGCAATCGGCCAGCGTAAAGTCTGCGCCGGCAATCCAGTGGCGTCCTTCCAGTCGCTGATCAAGCCAGGGGTAGATCTGATTGAGCAGCTCGCGGGCCTCCACTACGCCATAGCGGTCGCGATCAGCGGCCGGGCGCATTGCATCCAGCACCACTTTTTGCATCGGCGTCATCACATAGTTGTCGAAGACGCGATCCAGCATATGCACCTCCAGACCCGCATCGCCAGGCGGGATCAGGCTGACGGGGCCCGGATGGTGCGCCTGCAGATGGGCGACGATGGTGCTGCTCTCGAGGATGCAGCGACCATCATCCAGCAACATCGGGAAGCGCTTGATACCAATCGGATTAAACATTAGGTCAGTTTTATCCAATCTCGGCTACAAAGTGACATCACCCGCTCCACATCGGCAATAAAGTGCTTCCAGGCCGATGTGCAGGCATCAAGGATGTCGTCGTAATCCTTGAAGCTGCGATTAG
>NZ_JALIHH010000224.1:0-293 GCF_022869435.1 Aeromonas sp. LsrichE-8G | reverse complement strand
GGTAACGCGCGAGCCTGCGCAGGTATTTCTGCTTGCTCAACGCACCGCTTTCCCAACGGTGCCGGGTACGAAACACCGCATCCGCCAGCAAGACCAACCGGGCACCGATGGGCTGGTTGCACTGCTCGCTACTCTCGGCGATGGCCACGAGATTGCGGGCCACGTGGGCCCAGCACAGTTGCCGCTGGTCGGCGTCGATAAACCGGTAGCCGGCGTACTGGTCGGTCACCAGCACCCCGTCAAACTCGGCGCCCAGCAGCCGCTTGGCCGCCTCCTGACCACGGCCATAGGCC
>NZ_JALIHH010000223.1:0-380 GCF_022869435.1 Aeromonas sp. LsrichE-8G | reverse complement strand
GTGGCAGGAAATAACAGAGAAGTTGGAGTGGGCAATGGTGTATTTATCCAAAAACGGCAAAAAGAGTAGGCAGAGAAAATCCAAGCAAAACAACACGTTAGACGGTATTATTAATTCGCTTGCCGCTTAAGGTTCTGTACATGAGCAGGAAAGTGGGATCAAGAGACGATCGTCTCATTTTTCCTGTGTCAATACTGTTCCGGTGAATACTTACTTCGCACCTTCCCTAAGCAATGCTCATGTACAGGATCTTTAGCTACAACCAATTGAAATAGATAGAAAAAAGGCTTCGTTTGTGATCTGATTTAATCGCAAAAAAAACCGACACGCCCGAAGCCATGACTATTATCAATGCAACCCAGTACCTCAAGCAACTTCTT
>NZ_JALIHH010000222.1:0-371 GCF_022869435.1 Aeromonas sp. LsrichE-8G | reverse complement strand
GCAACCAAACTTAAATTGAAGAGTTTGATCATGGCTCAGATTGAACGCTGGCGGCAGGCCTAACACATGCAAGTCGAGCGGCAGCGGGAAAGTAGCTTGCTACTTTTGCCGGCGAGCGGCGGACGGGTGAGTAATGCCTGGGAAATTGCCCAGTCGAGGGGGATAACAGTTGGAAACGACTGCTAATACCGCATACGCCCTACGGGGGAAAGCAGGGGACCTTCGGGCCTTGCGCGATTGGATATGCCCAGGTGGGATTAGCTAGTTGGTGAGGTAATGGCTCACCAAGGCGACGATCCCTAGCTGGTCTGAGAGGATGATCAGCCACACTGGAACTGAGACACGGTCCAGACTCCTACGGGAGGCAGCAG
>NZ_JALIHH010000022.1:0-24451 GCF_022869435.1 Aeromonas sp. LsrichE-8G | reverse complement strand
GGCAGGAAATAACAGAGAAGTTGGAGTGGGCAATGGTGTATTTATCCAAAAACGGCAAAAAGAGTAGGCAGAGAAAATCCAAGCAAAACAACACGTTAGACGGTATTATTAATTCGCTTGCCGCTTAAGGTTCTGTACATGAGGCGGTGATACGCAGCGCCCCGGCAGCAGGTTCACTTATGGATGAAAAAGAGCGGGCGTGGTGCCCGCTCCTTCGTCGATTGACTCAGGCCTCCAGCGCCTGATCCAGATCCGCCAGTATGTCCTCGATGGCTTCGATCCCCACCGACAGCCGGATCATCTCAGGTTTCACTCCAGCCTTGGCCTGCTCCTCTTCGCTCAACTGGCGATGGGTGGTGGAGGCGGGGTGGCAGGCCAGGGACTTGGCGTCGCCGATGTTGACCAGCCGCTTGAAGATCTTGAGTGCATCGTAGAAGCGCACGCCCGCCTCGTAGCCCCCCTTCAGGCCGAAGGAGAGGATGGCCGAGGGGCGACCGGCCATGTACTTCTCCGCCAGCGGGTAGTGGGGGTGACCCGGCAGACCGGCGTAGCTGACCCAGGCCACCTTGGGGTGATGCCTGAGGTGATGGGCGACCCGCAGGGCGTTGTCCACGTGGCGCTCCATGCGCAGGCTCAGGGTCTCCAGCCCCTGCAGCAGCAGGAAGGCGTTCATGGGCGCCAGCGCCGCGCCGGTATTGCGCAGCGGCACGGTGCGCACCCGGCCGATGAAGGCCGCCGGGCCGAAGGCCTCGGTGTAGACCACCCCGTGATAAGAAGGCTCGGGTTGGGTCAGTTGGGGGAAGCGCTCGGCGTGATCCGCCCAGGGGAACTTGCCCGAGTCGACGATGACGCCCCCCAGGGAGTTGCCGTGGCCGCCGACATATTTGGTCAGGCTGTGCACCACGATGTCGGCGCCGTGTTCGATGGGTTTGCACAAGACCGGAGTGGCGACCGTGTTGTCGACGATGAGCGGCACGCCGCGGGCGTGGGCGGCCTTGGCCAGGGCGGCGATGTCGACGATGTTGCCGGCCGGGTTGCCGATGCTCTCGCAGTAGACCGCCTTGGTTTTGTCATCGATGAGGGCGGCGATGGCCTCGGCGCTGTCATCCTTGGCGAAGCGTACCTCGACCCCGAAGCTCGGCAGCATGTGGGCGAACAAGGTGTAGGTGCCGCCATAGAGTTGGGGGGTGGAGACGATGTTGTCACCGGCGGCGGTCAGCGCCTGGATGGCGTAGGTGATGGCGGCGGAGCCCGCCGAGACCACCAGGCCGGCGATGCCCCCTTCCAGCGCGGCCATCCGCTGCTCCAGCACATCGTTGGTGGGGTTCATGATGCGGGTGTAGATGTTCCCCGGCACCGCCAGATTGAACAAGTCCGCCCCGTGCTGGGCGCTCTCGAACTCGTAGGCCACCGTCTGGTAGATGGGCACGGCAACGGCCTTGGTGGTGGGGTCGTTGGCAAAGCCGTGGTGCAGGGCCAGGGTCGCATCTTTCATCACACACTCCTTGTTGGATGTCACCATTATGGATGGATAGACGTCCAATCTATCAGGCCCAGCGCCGATGTAAACCACCCAATCCGGCAAAGCAATGCCGGGGGATGGCGGTGACCGGATGGAGCCTGTGACGGCGACCTCAGAGACGGCGGCGATACTCCCTGTCGTCTATCTGGTGCATGTCCCACTGCATCAGGCGGTTGAGCTGCACCATGGGATCTTCGACCAGCGTCAGAGGGCGGGGCAGGATCCTCAGGAAGTAGCGACGAAGGGTTTGCTGGATCCGGTTCGGTTTGAGGGGGTTGGCATGGCTCATGATGGTGCTCCTGTGCTGTGGTGTTCACGTTCGCCAGCAGTATTGAGCTAAAATGCGGAAGTAAAAACTGATGACTTTCAGAGACAGGATTTCCTCTTTTATGCCTACCACCCGCCTTTATCAGCAATTTCAACGGCTCACCCAGCAGCTTGGCTGCGACGAGCGGGAAATCAGCCTCGCCGAGGTGGCGGACCTGCTCTGCTGCACCCCCCGCAATGCCCGCCTGCTGCTGCGCCGCATGGAAGGGCAGGGCTGGCTTTGCTGGACGGCAGAAGCGGGGCGGGGGCGGCGCTCCCGCCTCACCCTGCTGGACAACCAGGAGAGCCTGACCCGGCGCCGATTGCGGGATCTGCTGAGCCAGGGCCAGCTGGCGCAGGCGGTGCGGCTGGCCGAAGATCGTCTGGATCTGCTCACTCCGCTGCTTATCGAGCAGCTCGGCCAGGCCACCCGGGAGGGGCGCCAGATCCTGAGGGTGCCCTACTACCGGCCCCTGCCCGGTCTGCTGCCCACCGCGCCCTTGCGCCGCTCCGAAATTCACCTGAGCCGCCAGATCTTCAACGGCCTGACCCGGCGAAACGAGGAAAATGGGGAAATCGAGGGGGATCTCGCCCACCACTGGGAGTGTCTGGCCCCCTGTCACTGGCGCTTCTATCTGCGCCCCGTGGTGCGTTTTCACCATGGCCGCGAACTGGTGGTGGAGGATGTGATGGAGAGCCTGCAGGCCTTGCGGGATCGCCCGCTGTTCACTCATCTGGCACGGCTGGAGAGCCGCTGGCCGCGCACACTGGACATCCATCTCGACAGCCCGGATCCTCTGCTGCCGCACCTGCTGGCCGAGCCGGTGGCGGCCATCCTGCCGCGGGAGCTCAAGGGGGAGGCGAAGTTCGCCCTGCAGCCGGTGGGCACCGGCCCCTATCGGGTGAGCGCCAACGATCCCCTGCACCTGTGCCTCGAAGCATTTGACGACTATTTCGGACTGCGGGCCCTGCTCGACGAGATCGACATCTGGATGCTGCCGGAGCTGGCGGAACGACTGGAGAGCCACGTCAGGCTGGGCAGCGACACCCCGGAGCTTGGCTCCATGCGCGGGGAGTCCGAACTGGAATCCGGCTGCTACTTCCTGCTGCAGGACGACAGATCGGCCCCCCTGCAGGACCCGGCCCTGCGCCAGTGGCTGACCCGGCTGCTCAACCCCATCGCCCTGATGGCCCGGGTGGCCCCCGAGCTGCAGCGGGGCTGGACCAGCGCACTGGGCCTCCTGCCCCACTGGCGCGAGAGCCTGCCTCTTCCCGAGCCCGGCCCGGTCAGCCTGCCAGCGCGGCTGGTACTGGCCTGCTTCAACCAGCATCTGGAGTTCAACGAGTGTGCCAGCGCCATGAGCAGCCTGCTGGCAGAGCATGGGATCCAGCTCGAGGTGCGTACCCTGGACTACGGGCGCTGGGTGAGCGGGGAGGATGAAGATGTGGATCTCTGGTTCGGCACCCTCAACCTGGAGCATGAGCACGCCTTCGCCCCTTACGCCTGGCTTCAGGGCACCCCCTTGCTGCGCCGGGTGTGGGGCGGCCAGCAGGCCCTGTGGCAGGGATTGACGCAGTGGCGCGCCCATGGTGAAGAGCCCGGCCCCCGCGCCCTGCTGGCCGAGGTTCAGCGCCAGAGCTGGTTTGTGCCGCTGTTTCACCACTGGCTGGAGCTGGAGAGCCGGGTCGGCGTGCACGGCGTGCGCATGACGGCCCTTGGCTGGTTCGATTTTCGCTGCGCCTGGTTAAAGCCCGAGCAGGTGGCGCAGGAGCCGGAAACCGGTGGTGGCTCTCACCCCCAGGCAGGGACGCTTGAGTCGGGC
Source organism: Aeromonas sp. LsrichE-8G (assembly GCF_022869435.1). Lineage (NCBI taxonomy): Bacteria > Pseudomonadati > Pseudomonadota > Gammaproteobacteria > Aeromonadales > Aeromonadaceae > Aeromonas > Aeromonas sp. LsrichE-8G. Next base: position 20,800 of record NZ_JALIHH010000022.1, on the reverse strand, counting down.
GGGTTGGCGCGCTAGCCTGTGCGCGGTCCTACGACAAGGAGTCGACATCCATGCTGGAAATGCAGATCCAACCCCGTTTTCAAGAGACGGACGCCCTCGGCCACATCAACAACACGGTGCCGGCGGTCTGGTTTGAATCGGCCCGTGATCCCCTGTTTCGCCTCTTCTCGCCCGAGCTGGATGTGCATGACTGGCATCTGATCATCGCGGGCTACACGGTGCAATTCAAACGGGAGCTGTTCTATGGCCAGATGGTGTCGATCAAGACCGGCGTGCGGCGTATCGGTACCAGCTCCTTCACGCTCTGGCAGGAAGCCTGGCAGGGCGGCGAGCTGGCGGTGACCGCCGAGACGACCCTGATCCATTTTGACTACCGGACCCGGCAGTCCATCCCTTTGAGCGAGGCTCACCGGGAGGGACTGAGGGTCTGGCTGGTAGAGAGTTAATCCGGCCTTCGGGCCTACCACAGGACACTTATGCGCACAACCGCGATCGCCCTGAGCCTCGGCTTGGGACTGGGACTCTGCTCCCTGCCTTCATTTGCCGCCTCCCTGGCCGAGCAGTTCACCCTGATGGAGAAGGGGGCCGACAGCGCCCTCGATACCCGCTTGTTCAGCCACGATGGCGCTGACATCAAGGCCTGGGTCGACGGCACGCCCGTCATCATCGCCGTGCCCATCCTGAACGAGCAGGGTAAACAGGAAGGGGAGAGCCGTTACTACTTCAAGGGCGGCAAGCTGTTCGGGGTGAAGGAGCCCGCCGCCCAGTTCGCCTTCGATGACAGTGGCAAGCTGACCCAATGGCTGGACGACAAAGGGCAGCCTGCGGAGTTTGTCAGCAAGATGAGCATGCAGCAGCGGGAAGCCTGGCTGACCAGACGGGCGGCCGAGCTGGGCGGGTTGTTTGCACCGAGCACCGCCGAGGAGAGGGCTGACAAGGGCGTCAAGCTCAAGGGGGCCGAGCTCGCCCAGTGGCTCTGCAATGGCAAGCTGATGGCGCTCGCCGGAGGTGACAAGGTGACCTTCGAGCCGGCCAAACTCAAGAGGAGTGCAGAGGGCATCAAGGGAGAGGTTTCCCTGCGCCAAGAGAAGGGGTGGCAGGATCTCTGCCTCACCTGCGAGGTGCAGGGCAACCGGGTGACTCGCCTCACCTGGCAGCCGCTGCCGGGTGCCAACAAGCCGCAGTAAGGGCGGCAGCGTCAAAGAATGGGGGCCCACTTGCGGGCCCCTTTTTCATGCCGGTTACTGCTCGTCCAGGGTGAGCCGGGTGAGGGCCTCCACCCGTCGCCACTGACCGGGCTCGAACCAGCGTGCCAGGATCTCCGGCTGCTGGCTGACCCGGGCCTCGGCAGGCAGGGGCCTGATCTCGGCCAGATAGCCGGCCAGCTGCTGCTCGAACGCCTGCTGGCTCTCTGCCAACTGGTGCAACCGGTCTGCCGCCTCCGGTCCCAACTGTTCGCGCAGTGCGGCGTCACGCCCGGCTGCGGGGAGTTGATCCAGAGCCTGCAGATCGCCCAGCAGGCGGCTGTTGGCCTCCGCCTCCCGAAACCACTGGGGCTGCTCCGCCAGCCAGAGCTCCAGCTCGCTCGCCAGCAGCGGCTTGTCGGCATCGCTGGACTCCGCCAGCGCCTTGCGGCGCAGGGTCCACTGCTCCATCAGCCTGTCCTCGGCAAACAGCTGCTCCTGCTCGACCGGGGTGAAGCGCTGCCTGCGCAACTGTTCGCGCTCGTCGAACAGTTTCTGCAAGCTGGCGAGGCCCGGATCCGTCGGCACCGTCAGGCTGCCCTCGGCCGCGAGAAAGGCTTCATGGCGGGCCTGCAGCGAGCCCTTGTCCGACGGTGGTGCAGCCTGCCTGACCAGAGGGGAAGCGGGCCCGACATGTTGCGGCGAAGGGGCGGTTGCGTCAGCGGAGGGCCAATACTGCCAGTCCCCCAGCAGCAGGGCTGTCGCCAGCGGAGCAGCCATCAGCCATGCCCTGTTCATAGTCCCAGCCTCTGCAGGCGGTTGGCGTGCTGGCGATAGAGGTTGACCGGGTTGGTCTCGAACAGGTGGCGAATGCCGAACGACTGGTTCACCTCGTCCAGATGGTTCATGCGGTAGTGGGTGCCGATCACCTTGCCGAGGTGGCTGCTGCACACCCCGACCAGGCCGTCACTGGGCTCCTTGAAGAAGCTGCCGGTCAGCGCCAGCGCCGGATCCACCGGATCCAGGATGTTGGTCATGGTGCCGCGTCCGCTCCAGGAAAAGTAGTAGACCCCGTTGGCGGCCTGCATGGGCCCTTCACCACAATGCTGGCTCGGCAGCCCTTCCGGGTAGCGCTGGTTGAAGCGCTGGGCGCCGGTGCTGGTGAGGGCGTCGAGGGCGGCGAGGGGATCCTGCGGCAGCTGGCTGCCCCCGGAGAGCAGCGAGATGACCCCGGACAGAGCCGAGGCGGCGGCCACCGCCAGACCTTCGGCCGCCGAGCCCGGCGTCACCTTGGCCCGCACCAGGTCGGCGATCTCCGAGCCATGGTTGACCCCGCCCACGCTGGTGGCGGAAGCGACCAGCTCGGGGGCGACCGAAGCGACGTAGCGAATGGTGGGGCCACCGTGAGAGTGGCCGATGAGGTTCACCTTCTCCGCCCCCGTGATGGCGAGCACCTGCTGCACCTGCTTGAGCAGCTGTTCACCGCGCAGCTCCGAGCTCTGGGTGGCGGAGACCTGGGCCACGTAAACCTTGGCGCCATCCTGGGTCAGGGCCTGGGGGATGCCGTAGAAGTAATCGACCCCGAGCAGCTTGTCGAAACCGAACAGACCGTGCACCAGCACTATGGGGTAGCGGGTCTGGGTATAACCGGCGCCCTGACCCAGCATGGGCAGGGCGCACAACAGCATCAATAGCCATCTTTTCATCTTCACCGTCCTTGTGAAAAAACCGGCTGCATTCTGGTCGTCACCGGGGCAGCCACCGGCCTCATGCCAGTACCGGCAGCATGGTGGCTGAACTCAGATGTATCTGTGGATGGGATCACTAAACCGGGGATTGCAGAAAAACCCTACCCATATGGGCAAAAAAGGCGGCACCAACTATTCCTTGTGTCTGCCCATTAAATAAGTTAAATAATAATTATTATCATTTGAGTGGTCGAGTCATGACGGGAACCTGGGTGAAGGGGTGGGTCGGTACCACCGGAGCGGACAGCAGCATGGCGCACTGGAAGGCGCAGACCCTGAGTGGCAACCGTCATTTCGATGCGGGGGAGTACGCCAGGGCGCTCGACTGCTATCAGCAGGCGCTGTGGCTTGCCCGCCAGCAGTTTGCCGACTGGCACGATGCCGACGAAGCGGTGGCGGCCCTGGTGGTGGCCCATCACAACCTGGCGGATCTGCTGGTGGCCATGACCCTGCCGGATCGGGCCGCCGACCTGCTGTGTCACATCCACGACTGCCTGCTGGCCACCAGCCACTCCCCCACCAGTTCCGCTGCCCTGCGGGAGGCGGCTGTTCGCCACGCCCGCAGCACCCGTACCGAGCTGCTCGCCTTTCTGGGCAAACACGGTCATCACGACGGCATCCAGCGCAGCCTGGGTCAATGTCTGTGTCAGACCGGCTCTGCCCATCAACTGCATTGAGCCCAACAGGAGAGACAATGAACATGAGCCATACCCTGCCAGCCCTTCCTTACGCTTATGACGCGCTGGAACCCCATATCGATGCAAAGACCATGGAGATCCATCACAGCCGTCACCATCAGACCTACATCAACAACCTCAATGCCGCCCTGGCCGATCTGCCGGAGCTGGCTGCCCTGCCGCTGGAGGCATTGCTTGCCCGTATCGACAGCCTGCCGGCCCAGGTGCAGGGGGCGGTGCGCAATCACGGCGGCGGTCACGCCAACCACAGCCTGTTCTGGCAGGTGATGAGTCCGCAGGGCGGCGGCGAGCCGGACGGCGAGCTGGCCGCAGCGATCGAGCGGGATCTGGGTGGGCTGGAGGCCTTCAAGCAGGCCTTTACTCAGGCGGCGCTGAGCCGTTTTGGCAGCGGCTGGGCCTGGCTGGTGGTCGATGGGCGCGGCAAGTTGCAGGTGGTGAGCAGCGCGAACCAGGACAGCCCCCTGATGGAGGGGCTCACCCCCATACTCGGGCTGGATGTGTGGGAGCATGCCTACTACCTCAAGTACCAGAACAAGCGTCCCGACTACATAGCCGCGTTTTACAACGTGATCGACTGGGATGAGGTGGCACGGCGTTATGTGGCAGCGCTGGCCTGATCGCCGGAAATACCGAGCCCAATGAAAGAGACCCGCCTGTTGGCGGGTCTCTGCTATTGAGGAGTCAGTGTGCTGCCAGTGGCCGGCGCCGCGCTGGCGGCAGCCGGATTATCCACGGGCGTAGCTTCGCTCGGCACGGCTGCACTGGTGGCCAAGGCACTGCTGGTTGCAGCCGCTGCACTGGTGGCGGTTGCCGCGCTCACGGCCGCTGCCTGCTTGGCTTTCGGCTGATGAGGGGGCGGTGCAATGGGCAGGCAGGGCTGGCTTGCCCCTATGGTGCTCAACGCCTGGCAGGGGACCGGGCCGCCGATGACGATGGGCTCGCCGAGGAACTTGGGACCCTTGTCCAGCACGTAGAGGTCCAGCAGCCCCATCAGGCGGGCGAACACCTCGCGCACCCGGGTCTTGATGCCCTGATAGGCGCTGGGATCCACGGCGTTGAAGCCGACCGCCTCGATGCCGAAATGGCGGGCGATGAAGATGGCACGCTCGTTGTGAAAGGCCTGGGAGACCACGGTGAAGTGGGCCTGACCGAACACCTCCTTGGCACGCACGATGGAGTCCAGAGTCCGAAAACCGGCGTAGTCGCTATAGATGGCGCTGGCTGGAATGCCGGCCTGGATCAGGGCCCGCCGCATCTGGCGCGGTTCGTTGTACTGCACGGTGGCGTTGTCGCCGGAGACCAGGATGTAGTCCACCTTGCCGTTGTTGTAGAGCTCGGCGGCGGCCTTGATCCGGTATTTGAAGTAGTGGTTCGGGCTCCCGCCAATCAGGTATTTGGAGGTGCCGAGCACCAGGGCGACCCGGTTGTAGGGCACCGCGTTGACGTCGTCGTAGGTGTAGTGACGGGCGTCCGAGACGGTCCACTCGCTGTAGCCAAGCAGGGCGGCGATGGAGGCCAGCAACAGGCAGAGGCAGGCGAGCAGGATCTTGGCAAACTTCTTCATGCGCGGTGCGGTTCGGGTCTGAAGTAAGAGAAGACAGGGGGCCATTCTATTACAAGTTGTTGTGGCGCGTCAGGTTTGATGGCGGCGCAGGGGCTCACTCGGGCAGAGGTTGTCGCAGCGTGCGCCATGATCCCGGGCATATCAAACGGCGCCATAAACAAGGGGCGGCCATGGCCGCCCCTTGTCATCGTCGTCTCGTCCTCAGTGGGAGGAGTCGTTGGCCTTGCACTCGTCGGAGTCCTTGTTGGCTTCCCACCAGGGCAGCAGCTCGCGGCCGAGCCACTGCTGGTAGGCCTCGCTGTCATTGGCAATCAGCTGGTCCAGCTCGGCTTCGAAGGCACTCATGGCCTGCTCTCGATCCGGGTTGCGCAGGGCCTGGGCCATGGCCAGCCAGCTGGCGCCGCGACCGGTTTCGTTCAGGAAGCGGTGTACCGTGTAGGACCAGGAGTAGACCATCTCGCCGCCCTTGTCGTAATCCAGGTGCAGGATGTCGGCCAGGGCCGGACGATCGCTGGCCGGGCGGCCGGCGACGTTGTCCAGACCACGGGTGAAGCACTGGCCGTGGGCGATGAATTCCGCCAGCCCTTCCGACCACCAGGTGGTGCGGTTGAGCGGGTAGTGGCCGAAGCTGCCGTACTGGTTGAAGCGGCCGTCCAGGTAGTGCACGTACTCGTGGCGCAGGTTCCACACCTGGAACGCAGGACGCTTCCACTCCGCCTCGTAGGCGAAGAAGCGGGCCTGGTTGCCGGGGCGCGCCGGATCCCCTTCGAGGTAGATGCCGCCGTTGTCGGTGGAGACGCCGCCAAACAGAGCACTGCCGTAGCGTTTCCAGTCAGCGGAGGAGTCGAAGATCACCAGTTCCAGCGCCTCGTTGTGATCATCCGCCACCGGCTGCCAGCCAGTTTCCATCTGCTGATGGAACTGCTGCTCTTCGGCGCCCAGTTCACGGCAGATCCCCTCGGCCTGGCTCATGGTCAGATCCTGGGCCCGCAGGCGCAGGGTCGGCGAGCAGGTGTGCTCGAAGGGCAGCACGTCCTCCACCCGGATCGGGGTGCAGAGCCCGGCGAAGTCGCCGCTGATGCAGGCTTCGCTGGTGCGGTCCGTGTAGGTCAGGTAGTAGGTGGAGAGGGTCAGCGACATGTCTTCCAGCAGATCCTGGCTCTGCTGGCCACCGGGGATCAGGTCGTGGTGGCGAACCAGTGCGATGACGGAGTCATCCAGCAGCTTGCGGTAGCCGTCGAGCTCGTCCGGGCGGGTATAGCGGGCGACCCGGTAGAGACGGGTGTAGGCATCCAGCACGTTGTTGAGCAGGAACAGATCGGCGCCATCCCTTCCTTGCCACAACGCGAGTTCGCTCATGCCGAGGGCGTGCAGCTGCTTGCGCAGCTCGCCATCCTGCTGGCGGAAGTCGTTGGCGAAGGGATCGCTGTAGTCGCTGGCGAAGTCGAGGAAGTTGAGCAGATCGAACAGGCCGGTCGCCCAGGCGTGCTGGCCGTTGATCTCGCTGGCATGGCGGGTGGCGTAGGCCAGCATCTGGTTGAATTCACCGAGCAGGGTACCAAAGCGGCTCTGTACTGCCGGGCTCTTGAACTGGCCGTGCAGGGCGATGCTCCAGGCGCCCATGATGGCACCAACCTCGTCGCTGGCCTGCTCCGGGTAGAGCAGCGGATGGGCGCCGAGCGCGGTCAACGCCTCGGCCAGTGCCTCGGCGGCGGCCGGGCCGTCTTCCTTGTGCTTGCCGTAGTTGTGGTAGTTGTAGGCTCGCACGTATTCCAGCAGCAGCTTCATGGCCGGATGGGCCGGCTGATTGGCCGCCAGCAGGCGCTGGATGCCGCGCGACACGGCCAGCAGCTTGGTGTCATCGTGACCATAGTTCTCCTGCCAGACCGGCGCGGGCTGGCCACTGGCGTCCTGCACTATCTTGGCTGCGTCGGCGTCCAGCAGCTCGGTGCCCGGCAGATCCGGCTCGGAGCAGGCGCGGCCGTCGGCACGGCGACAGTCGAGCAGCTCTTCCTTGCTGGCCAGCACGATAGGGCGGTTGAGCCCCCGGCTCTCCTGCCACTCGGTTGTCTCCGGCAGGGTCTGCCATTCGCTGCCCCCCACCGGGTATTGATAGCCGGTGTCCTTCAAGACCACCTGCACTTCGCTGCCAGCGGGCAGGGTTTGACGGCACACCCGGTAGCTGATGGTCTTGTCCCCTTCCTGACGGGTCTGGGGTTCATCGCACTCCTGTTGGGCCTTGATCTCGTCCAGCAACCAGGTGTACTGACGCCAGACGTGCAACTCGCTCACCTGCTTGGCGGCCTGGCTGCCCGCGATGGGCTGCAGGCGGAAGAAGATCTGCTCGAGGCGGCCATCCCGTTCATTGGGGGTCTCTTCCAGCACCTTCAATTGCTGCCAGTTTTGCGGCTGGTACTGCCATGCCTGCTCGGCGCAGCGACCTTCGGCGTTGAGCTCGCAGCGATCCAGCTCCTGCTCGCTGTGACCCAGGATGACCCGCTCAGCCAACGGCAGACGATCCTGACGCGGCGCGGTCGGGGTGCCCGCCAGCGGCTCCCAGCGGCCCTGCTTCATGCCGTAGCCATAGTCATAGCTGCTGGCCGGGACGGCCTTGCCGGCCGGTACCACCTCTTCACAGCTGAGGTAGCGGATCTGCCAGCCCTGCTCGATCTTGAGTTGCGGCTCGCCGCACTGCTGCTCTGCCAGCGCAGCCAGGTTGGCATCGCGCCAGTCGAAGCGGCGATACACCCTCAACTGCTGATAAGGGGCGTCGCCGCTGCGGGCGCTCAGTTCAAAGGTCACTTCGGTGAGACGATCCCCCAGCTGACGGCTGGATTCGCCTTTGAGTTGATACTGTTGCCAGTCGGAGGGGGAGTAGTTGGCCAGCGCCGAAGTGGCGAGCAGGCCTGGGGCTGCCAGGAGCAGCAGCCGGGGAGAGAGGTGCTTCATCATGATCCCTTTGGTGGATGGAGAGGCGTGGGGACCAGAGAGGGTATTGGGCTCCAAAGGAATATCAATTGGCCAGATGGCGCAGCGAAATGATGTATTCGGGAGCAAACAACATAAAAACAGCCCCAAAGGGGGCTGTGTTGATAGCAAGGACTCCGCCCCATATGGGGGAGGCGTCACTCCTCTTGTCGCAAGCTGCGGGCGAGCAGGGTGCGGGAGGGTTTCAGATTGCCGCCGAGATCCGGCCAGGGATGCCACTGGTCCGGCACCATGAAGCCGGGTAACGACAGCCTGATCCAGGCGGCCAGCTCGGCAGATGGTGCCGGTTCGCCGTGCCAGTCGATGAAGGCGGCGGGCCTATGCCCCCACTCGTCGCTCGGCACCGGCACCACCAGGGCCTGGGCCACGGCGGGGTGATCCACCAGCCGCTGCTCTATGGTCTCGGGCTGGATGTTCTCCCCTCCCGAGATGAAGAGGTTGTCGAGCCGCCCCTCCACCACCAGATCGCCCCCCGGAGTGAGGCGGCCCTTGTCCCGGGTGTGGAACCAGCCCTCTTCATCGAGGGGGCGCACCAGCTCGCCTTCCCTGAAATATCCGGCAAACAGGGTCTCACCGCGCACGCAGATCTCCCCCTGGCGGATGCAGACCTCCCGCCCCGGCAGCGGGCGACCCACCACGCCGGCGGCGCAGGGTTGCCCGGTGCAGACCTGGCTGCCCATCTCGGAGAGGCCATAGCTCACCTTGGGCTCCAGCCCCAGAGCGGTCAGCCGGTTGACCAGGGGCGCCGGGATGGCGGCGCCCCCGAGCAGCAGCTCTCGCACCCGGGTGCGGGATGGGTCGAAGCCCTGTGCCAGCAGGCGCCAGAGCTGGGTCGGCACCAGCGAGAGGTGGGTGATGTGCTGATCCTCGAGCCGCGCCTTGAGGGGCCGGGTGCGATCGTCCAGCACCAGGGCGGCTCCCGCCAGGAAGACCCGAAACAGGATGGCGTAACCGCCGACGTGAAACAGTGGCAGGGAGAGCAGCCAGCCGCAGGCTTCGTCCAGGGGGATCAGGGTGGCGGAACCCCGGGCCGAGGCGAGGTGGTTGGCGAGGCGGTGGACCACCGCCTTGGGGGTACCGCTGGATCCCGAGGTGAGGATCATGTTGTTCGGCTGGTCGGGTACCAGCGGGAACTCCCCATCTGCGGCCAGCTCGCCCGTGAAGTCGAGGCTGAGGGCTTGCCAGTCGCCCGCCGGGATCTCGCCTGCCGACCAGAATGCCCGGGCCTCGAGCTGGCTCGCCAGTTCGCTGTGTCTGGTTGCCGGAAAGGCGGGATTGAGGGGGCAGAAGACGATGCCGCTGCGCACGCAGGCCCAGGCCAGCAACACATCCTCCAGGGCGCCGCGCACCACGGCGGCGAGATGATCTCCCCGTTCCAGCCCGGCCCGGGCGAGCTGATTGCACAGGCTGTTGAGGCGCAGGTCGAGGCGCTGGTAGCTAAGAGGCTCCCCGCTGTGGATGGCAATACGATGAGGGGCCTGTGTCGCCCAGCGTCGTACCGGGCAGGTTTCCTGCCGTGGGATCTGACGGGTCACCATGGGTCAGTCACGGTGAAACAGGGGGTCCATCCTGCCCGGATCGGGTTGCCCCTGCTTGTCCAGCAGATCCCTGGCCAGCCAGCGGCGGGTATCGAGGCCAGGGGCCTGATCCGGCGCCCACTCCCCTGCGAGGCGGGCGAGCTGGCCGAGGCCGAGACCGGACTCGAAACAGGAGGAGACGATCACCTTGAGCTTAAGTTCGCGAGCGCGGGCTACCAGGGCCTCGCTGTTGGCCAGGGTGCCGAGCAGGGTCGGCTTGAGCACCAGGGCGCGCAGTTGCGGGATGGGCTCCCAGGGCTTGCCCTGGGCCAGCAGTTCGTCCAGCGCCACCGGCATGCCGGTGCGGCTGGCGACGAAGGCGATGTCCTCGAAGTCGGCGCACAGATCTTCGAGGTATTCGATGCGATTCGGATCCAGGTGGCCGCAGAAGGCCCAGGCCTCCTCGCGGGTCCAGCCCTGGTTGGCGTCCAGGACCAGCTTGAGGTTGGGGCGCCGATCGAGCAGCAGCCGGATCAGCGCCAGCTCGTCGCGCATGGGGTAGCGGGCCACCTTCAGCTTGGCCTTGAGGGGGGTCTCGTGCAGCCACTGCTTCCAGTTCTTGAGCAGCTCCTGGGGGGAGCCCTGGATCAGCGGATAGGGCTCGGGCAGGGGGGCACCCTGCTCGGGCCAGCTACGACGGGCGCAGTCGAGCCCGAACTGCACCGAGGGCAGCTGTGGCGTCGGGGTCTGTCCCCGCGCCAGCTGCGCCAGACAGTCGAGGGCCTCGGCCTGGGCGTCGGCCAGGGTCTCTTTGGAAAATCCTGGCAGGGGGGCTATCTCCCCCCAGCCATCGTCGATGCGTACCAGCAGGCCCTCGCGCGCTACCTGCAACTGACCATGAAAGGCCAGGGGCTGGGTAAAGGGCAGTTGGTAGCGGTAGAGGGCGAGTGTCATCAGGGATTCCGCTTGTATTTGGAGAAGTCGGGACGGCGTTTCTCGTTGAATGCGTTGCGCCCTTCCTGACCCTCTTCGGTCATGTAGAACAGCATGGTGGCATTGCCTGCCAGCTCCTGCAAACCGGCCTGGCCGTCGCAGTCGGCGTTGAGGGCCGCCTTCAGGCAGCGCAGGGCCATGGGGCTGTGTTGCAGCATCTCGCGGCACCAGCGCACGGTTTCACGCTCCAGCTCGGCCAGGGGCACGACGGTGTTGACCAGCCCCATGTCGAGGGCCTGTTTGGCGTCGTAGAGGCGGCAGAGGAACCAGATCTCCCGAGCCTTCTTCTGGCCGACGATGCGGGCCATGTAGGAGGCGCCCCAGCCGCCGTCGAAGGAGCCGACCTTGGGGCCGGTCTGGCCGAACTGGGCGTTGTCGGCGGCAATGGTCAGGTCGCACATCATGTGCAGCACGTGGCCGCCACCGACCGCGTAGCCGGCCACCATGGCCACCACGGGTTTGGGGCAGGTGCGGATGTCGCGCTGGAAGTCCAGCACGTTGAGGTGATGGGTGCCCTCGTCATCGCGGTATCCACCGTAGTCGCCCCGGATCTTCTGGTCGCCGCCGGCACAGAACGCCTGCTCGCCGAAGCCGGTGAGGATGATGGAGCCGACCTTGTCGTCGTAGCGGGCATCGGCCAGGGCCTGCAGCATCTCTTTCACGGTGCGGGGGCGGAAGGCGTTGCGCACCTGGGGGCGGTTGATGGTGATCTTGGCAATGCCATCCCGGGACTTGTGATAGAGGATGTCTTCGTAACCGGCGGAGCAGTCGCGCCACTCGACAGGGGCATAGAGCTCGGCTTCCGTCATTGCTTCAATCATGGATCTTCTCTTCTGGTTGGTTGACCCACTCCCGCAGGAGCCGGGCAAAGGTATCGGGCTGGCCGGCGTGCAGGTTGTGCCCGCCATCCAGAGCCAAGTGTTTGATATTGCAGCCTTGCTTTACCAACTGGCAAGCGAGGGCATGGAATTTGTGATCCCGGTTGCCGGAGATCCACTGCACCGGCAGCCGGGTCTCCCCGAGCCAGGGGGCAAGATCCGGCTGCCTGCCGAGGGAGGTGGCCCGCAGCATGGTGGCCACGGCCTGCCCGTCGTTGCCAAGGCGGCGGGCGGCCTGGCGGGCGCGGGCATCGTCGTCCAGGTCGGCGAAGACGCCCTGGCGGTACCAGTCGGCAAGCACCCGGGGCAGGGGCTCGTGCTCGAAACGGCTGGCCCACAGCTCGTCGTGTTGGATGCGGGCCGCCCGCTCGGCTTCCGGCAGGCCCGGATGGCAGTTCTCCAGCAGCAGGGCCTGCAGCCCCGTCGGTGACAGGCTGGCGTGATGAAGCGCGAGCCGCCCCCCCAGCGAATAACCCACCAGCCGGTAGTGCGCGATATCCCGCGCGGCCAGCTCGTCGCGGAGCCAGCGATGGGCCTCGTCGAAGCCACTCACCCGCACAGCCTGGTTGCGACCGTGGCCCGGCAGATCCAGGGCGTGGCACTCGATGCCAGCCAGGGCCTGGATGACGGGCCGCCAGTCGTCGGCGTCCCCCAGCAGGCCGTGCAGCAGCACCAGAGGTACGGGGTCAGAGGCCACGGATGGCGGCTCCCAGCGCCTTGAGATCCTCGGCGACTTCACTGCTCGGTACCTTGATTTCAATCAGGGTTGTCCCGCTTTGCAACGCCGCGGCGTAGTCTCGTTCAAATTCGTCCAGGGTGGTCGGCGCCCGGTAGGCGAGGCCGAACATGGCGGCGGCGTGCTCGAAGTGCAGGCCGTGGGGCAGGCAGTAGTAGGTCTCCAGCAGGGCGTCCTGGGTCGGCACCGGCAGCATGCGGAAGATGCTGCCGCCGTCGTTGTTGAGCAGGATCACCACCAGGGGGCGGCTCCCCTTGCCGAGCAGCGCCAGGCTGTTGAGATCGTGCAGGGCGCTGAGATCGCCGAGCAGCAGGGTGGTGGGCTCGCGACTGTCAGGCGGGACCGACTGTGCGAAGCCGTATGCGGTGGCGATAAGGCCATCGATGCCGGAGGCGCCGCGGTTGGTCATCACCCGGCTGGGGCCCTTGCCCGCCTCGCCCAGCATGTCCATCAGCCGGGCCGGCATGCTGTTGCCGACGAACAGCTGACCCTGGATGAGCTGATTCAGGCGGTGGCACACCCCGAGCTCCGAGAAGCGATCACAGGCGGTGCGGATCTGCTGGCTGATAGCCTGCTGGCGCGCGGCCAACTGGTGCCAGGGCTGCTGAGAATGGGGGATTGGATGGGCGGCCGCAAAGGCGGCGGGGTCGCACACCAGGCGACGGCGCAGCCGGTAGTCGGGGTCGAGGCGTGCCGGCTGCGGGTCCACCAGCCAGTAATCCTGCCAGGGGTGTTGTTTGATGAACTGGCCGAGGCGCTTGGAGATGAGGCGGGCGCCGAATTGCAGCAGTACCTCGGCGCGGGCCAGCTCGGCCACGAAGTCGCTGTGTTGCAGGGCGAGATCCGTGTGGACGAGGTTGCGATCATCGAAGCGGATCTGGCTTTGCAGATCCGCCAGCAGGGGCCAGCCGAGGCGGTCTGCCAGCTCGGCCACCGCCTTGCCTTGCTCCGGATCCTGGATGCGCCCGGCGACGATGACACCACGCTTGCCCTTCAGCTCCTCCCAGTCCGGCTGGGCGGGGCAGCCCGGCTCGCCAGCCAGCCAGGGGCTCCAGGGCTTGGCCGAGTGCAGCCAGTCGCCGAGGGGCGCCAGGTAGTCGGCAAAGTCCAGGTAGGTATCGCCGGGATAGAGGGGCTCGGGGTACATGCAGTTGAAGTGCACCGGCCCCGGGGTGTGCGCCTGTCGGGCCAGGGCCTGATCCACCGAGCTCAGCACGAAGGCCGCCGGAATGGTGGGAGTGGGGCTCGGCAGATTTTGCTGATAGACGGGGTAGCGACCGAAGATCCCCGGCTGATCGATGGCCTGGTTGGCCCCGTTGTCGATGAGCTCGGGTGGCCTGTCGGCAGAGAGAATGATGAGCGGTACCCCGGTGAGCTGGGCTTCCGCCACCGCGGGCCAGAGGTTGGCCACCGCTGTGCCCGAGGTCATGATGACCGCCACCGGGCGGCCGCTCCCCTTGGCCAGCCCCAGCGCCATGAAGCCCAGACCCCGCTCGTCGAAGTGCAGGTGGCGGCGAAAGCCCGGGTGGGCTGCGGCGGCCATGGTGAGCGGCGCCGAGCGGGATCCGGAGGCCAGGGCGATGTCACGCACGCCGAGGCGAAAGAGCTCTTCCAGCAAGAGGGAGGACCAGACATGGTTGAAGGTGGCGTGATGGCTGGCAAAGGCGTGATGCGCGGACACGTGGCTGGCGGACATGAAGCTCTCGCAGTGAGGAGTCGGTAAGAAACGCTATCCCAGCAGGGAGAGCACGTTGGCGATCTTGTTGTCGAGTTCGGCCCACTCGGCGGCGGGCTCTGATCCCGCCACTATGCCGGCACCGGCGAACAGGCTGATGCGCGGGCCCCTGATCCGGGCGCTGCGAATGGCGACGGAGAACTCCGAGGTCTCCCGGCTCAGCATGCCACAGGCACCGGCATACCAGCCGCGATCATGGGGCTCGCATTCACGGATGAAGGCGAGCGCCGCCTCGCGGGGGGCGCCCCCCACGGCGGGGGTGGGGTGCAGGGCAGCCAGCAGTTGCCAGTCGCAGACGCCGGGTTTGAGCTCGGCCTCGATGTCGCACTTGAGGTGTTGCAGCAGCCGCAATTTCAGAATGCGCGGCTCGGTCAGGGTGGCATCGGTCGTGAGGGGGGCCAGGCGGCTGAGAATGTCGGCGTGAACCAGCCGGTTCTCCAGCCGGTTCTTGCTGTCGGCCAGCAGCTCGGCGGCCAGGGCCGCGTCGGTCGCCTCATCCCCGGAACGGCGAATGGTGCCTGCCAGCGCCTCGGTAAAGAGGTGGCCCTTCTCCCGGCGGTAGAGGCGCTCGGGGGAGCAGGAGATGAAGCTCTGCTCGGGGGAGAACTGGAAGCCGAAGTGGAAGCACTCCTGGGCGTGGCGGGCCCACTGTGTCAGCAGGGACCAGGGGCAGAGGGGCGCATCGTGCGCCTCGCTCTGGAGCAGACTCTCCCGGGACAGTACCACCTTGGGGGTGCGGGCCTGGAAGTCGGGAGCCGTGACCTGCTCCACCAGGGTCTGCCACTGGGTAGGGCCCGGCAGGTCCTGGCGCTGCCATGGCCGCTTTTGCAGGGCGGGCAGGGGGGCCTCGGGTTGCAGGGCATCGAGCGCCGCCTCGGCGGCGCAGAGTTCGGCTTCGAATGCGTGACCCTCTTCCCGGGCAGGCAGCCAGAGATTGAGGCAGAGGCTGGTGCACTCCCCCCGGCGTACCAGTTCGATGCGGGGCAGCACGAAGCGGCAGGGGCCAAAACCCTGCCAGCCGGGCAGATCCGGGTCGAACGCCAGACCGCCGTAGTAGCGAGGGCTGTCTTCACTGGCCGTGCCGGCAAGGTCGCAGACCCGCTGGATATCCTCCGGCCGGGTCAGCTCGTGGATGGCGCCAAGCGCCACGTACTCGGGGCTCTGTTGCCCTCTGGCGTGCCAATAGATGCGGGGGTAGAGCGTCTGGGCCGCCAACCAGCCGGGAAAGACGTCGACGTGAGCGGCCACGCGCAGTCGCACGAAACCGCTGACAGTGCTGTGACGCAGGGCGTCCAGTTGTTGCTTGAGGTGGGTCTGAGCCAACATGGATGTCTAGTCTGAGCCGGATAATCGCGATCGCTCCGGGGGAGGATGGCGCAGGTTGATGCCAAAGGGCGACGATTTCCTATATATTATCTGCCCATTCGTCCATGTAAATTGCCCGGGGGAGCCGACGCCCCCGCGCAGCCAAGTATACCTAAATCCGGTTCGATAACCCTTAACACGATCAATATCTGATTGTTTGGCCATCACAATATGACAAATACCTTCTCTGTTTGGTTGCTGGCGGCGCGTTTGCGAACACTGCCCCTGGCGTGCTCCTCCATCTTGCTGGGCTCGGGGCTGGCAGCCAGCCGGGGAGCGTTCGACGGCACCATCATGGGGCTCTCCCTGCTGACCGCCATCCTGCTGCAAATTCTCTCCAATCTGGCCAACGACTATGGCGATGCGGTCTCCGGTGCCGACAACGGGGAGCGGATCGGTCCCCAGCGCGCCGTGGTTTCCGGCCTCATCACCCGGCACCAGATGTGTGTGGCCATGGGGCTGACCGCCCTGGCGGCCGTGGTGAGCGGCCTCTCCCTGCTGGTCTGCGCCTTCGGGGAGGCGTGGCAGCAGATCCTGACGTTCATCCTGCTGGGGGGAGCGGCCATCGTCGCGGCCATCACCTACACGGTGGGCAAGAGCCCCTACGGCTATCGCGGCTTCGGGGACATCTCGGTGTTCCTGTTCTTCGGCCTGCTGGGGGTGCTCGGCTCCTACTACCTCTTCACCCATAGCCTGGAGTGGGACCTGTTGCTGCCCGCCACCGCCTGCGGCCTGCTGGCGACTGCCGTGCTCAACATCAACAACGTGCGGGACATCGAGACCGATGCCGCCAGCGGCAAGATCACCCTGGCGGTGCGCCTTGGCCGCAACCGGGCCATCGCCTATCACTGGGTCTTGCTGGGGGCGGCGCTGCTGGCGACCATCGCCTTCCTGCTGACTCAGCCTGCGAGCCTCTGGCCCTGGATCTTCCTGCCCGCCATGAAGCCCCTCACCGATGCCGCCCGCACCCTGCGAGAGAGTTTCGATGGCGAGGTGCTGACCGGCGCCCTCAAGAAGACCGCCATCAGCGCATTTCTGTTCAGCTTGCTGCTCTCCGCCGGGCTGGCGCTCACCTGAGGCCGACGCGTTTGGCAATGAAAAGGGCTCCCGAATGGGAGCCCTTTTTGCTGATGTGTCGACGCGTTGTTGTTTCATCAGACCGATGTGATGATCGAAAGGGGAGGAGCATGCCGCCAGGCGAAGGATGATGCCAGGTGATGCAGACGACGAGGGCCCCCGACAGGGAGCCCTCGTGTGCATGAGGCGTGCTTGCCCCGAGGTCAGCTTGCCTGGGCCACGGCCGGGCGGCGAGAGAAGAAGAGACTGTCCAGCAGCCAGATGGCGACCATGGAGGCCCCCACCAGCGGGAAGCAGATCCCGAGCACGACCAGCACCGCGATGGCACCGCCCATGGGAGGCAGCTTGGCGGGCAGGGGCGGGGCGGCGAGGCGACCACTGGGACGGCGGCTCCACCAGATCCAGAGCCCGCTCACCGAGCTTGCCAGAATCATCAGGCAGATGAGCAGCATGACGAGCTGGTGCGGCCAGCCGTAGAGCTTGCCCATGTGCAGCATGACGCCGGTTTCCACCGTCTTGGCGACCGGGCCGTAATCCTGCCAACGCACGTCGACCAGCACCTTGCCGCTGTATTGGTCGATGTGCAGGGTGGCATCGTTGCGGGGATCATCGGCAAAGATGGCGATGGTATAGACGCCGGTTTCACCGACCGGGGGGGTGATGCTGTAACCCGGGCTGACCCCACGCTCGCTGGCGATGTCGACCACCTGTTGCAGCGGAATGCGATGGCTGGCCATGACCATGCCCTCGTGTCCGCCGCCATGGGTCATGGCGCTGTGATCATGGCTCTCTGCCGTGGGTTGGGAGCTCGGCATGGGCAGGGTCTCGGCCCCCCAGGAGACGGTCTGTTCGTGAGCCTGGTTGAGGCTGCGGGTGAGGGGGGCCGACTTGGGCACCTCGTTCCACATGGCCGCAGGGAAGCGGTTCCAGACGTCGGCGAACTGGCCGCCCCAGAAACCGGTCCAGGTCATGCCCGTCAGCAGCAGCAGCAGGAAACCTGCGCCCCAGAAGCCGACCACGGCGTGCAGATCACGCCACCAGAGACGGCCGCGCTGGTGCATTCTCGGCCAGAGGATGCCTCCCACACCCGGTCCCTTGCGGGGCCACCAGAGATAGAGTCCGCTGACGAGGAGCACGATTCCCCAGCCTGCGGCCAGCTCGATCAGGCGATCACCCGTGGTGCCAAGCATCAGCTCCGCATGGAGAGCGCGCGCCACCGCCTGCAGGTTCCACTTGTTGTCCATGGTACCGAGCAGGGCGCCGTTCGCGGGATCCATGAAGAGGGTCAGCTCCTGCCCTTCACGCATCACGACTATCTGGGCGCTCGCGTCCGCTGCCACCGGGGGCAGGTATTTGCGCAGACTGGCGTCCGGCATGGCGATGGTTGCCGTGGCCAGCAGCTGGTCGGCACTCAGGGTCTGGGTGGCGGGCGTCACCTTCATCAGCTGGGGGTAGAGCAGGTTGTCCAGCTGCGGCTTGAACAGGTAGACGATGCCGGTGAGGGAGAGCAGGATCAGGAAGGGGGCGACGAAGAGACCAGCATAGAAATGCCAGCGCCAGATCCGTTGGTAATAACTTGCGTCTTGTTGCTTCATCGTTGTTCCCTGGGTGAACGCCAAAAGGTTTCAGTAGGTGGAATGTTTTGAGTGGCGCGGATAATAGCAGCAACGTTTTGTTAACTGCAACAGAACATGTCGAAGAAATGTACATTCCGCCACCGGGGTAAAAACGGGGGTTGAATGGAGCTTTCCGTTCACAATGCGGGGAGCTTCATGGACTTTTCGGGGATAAATTCTTACTTTGTGGCAACACAGGGCATATCAGCCGCAGCGAAGGACTCAAGGCAGGAGGTGAACGTGCAAGCACACGGCCATTTTGAGATGCAGCGACAAGGGCAACTGCTGATCTGTCGGCCGAGCGGCCCTTTCAACCTGGCAGGCGCCATGGCCTATGAGGGCAAGTTCAGCCAACAGATAAGCCGTTTGCAGGGAGCCCCCTGGGGCATCGTCGAGGTCGCGACCGAGTTCGAGGCCGCCGGCCCCGAGGTGTTGGCCCGTTTTCGTCGCCAGTTCAACTGGTGCGCCACCCATGGCTGCGCCTTTCTGGCAGTGGTCATGATCGGGGATTTCAAACGTTATCTGGCGGATCACGTCTTCAGCGAGCTTCCCTTTCAGGAGGTGCGCTATTTCGAGGAGGAAGCGCAGGCCATCCACTGGCTGACACAGCGCCTCGAGGGGCTGCAAGGCAAGGAGACCCACGTCAGCACGGGTTGAACTTCCCGTTCATTCCAGCCTGATGAACCACTTGTCCCGCTCGTCGAGGCAGTCTGGCTCCCCCATCTCGAATTCACGGCAGATAAGCGGCCGCACCTCGTAGATGCGACACATCATGGTGTTGCGGTCGAGGGCGGCGCACCAGCCATCTTCCAGTCTGTGCATCACGGGCACTTCTCCTTCCCGCTCCTCGATATAGCGGTCCGGCACGCCGGTGTCGGTGAAGAGCATCACCTCGAGGCGGCAGCAGCAGGCTTCGCAGTTCTGGCAGCTCACATCGCTCTGGATTGCTTGGGTCATGTCACCTGTCTTGCCGCATGGCGGCGAATGATATGAAACAGGCGCCTGTCAGGCGCCTGTGGTCTGGCCGGGAGTGTGAAATACCTTAGCCCAGTTTGCGGGCACGGTAGCTGCGCCCCTTGATCTTGCCTTCCTGCAACCGCTTGAGGGCGGCGCTCGCCACCTGGCGCTTCACCGCCACGTAGGAGTACTGCTCGGAAATCTGGATCTTGCCTACATCGGCCCCGGCAATGCCGCCTTCGCCAGTCAGGGCGCCGAGGATGTCACCGGCACGCACCTTGCTCTTGCGGCCCGCATCGATGGAGAGGGTCACCATCTGCGGCGCGATCGGCTTGATGTCGCGGCCGATCCCGGCCAGGTCGCCCTGAGGAATGGGGGCCTGCTGGTACTCCTCGATGAAGTTGACGCGCTGGGCCTCGTTCGGCTGGTAGAGGCTCAGGGCCAGGCCCTGCTGGCCGGCGCGGCCGGTACGGCCGATGCGGTGCACGTGCACCTCGGGGTCGTAGGTCAGCTCGTAGTTGATGACGGCCCCCAGCTCCTTGATGTCGAGGCCACGGGCCGCCACGTCGGTGGCGACCAGTATGGTGGCGCTGCCGTTGGCGAAGCGCACCAGCACCTGATCCCGCTCACGCTGCTCCAGATCGCCGTTCAGCGCCAGCGCCGAGAAGCCCTTGGCGGCCAGGTGATCGGCCACGTCGTTGCAGGCGCGCTTGGTGTTGCAGAACACCACGCAGGAGCTCGGCTGGTAGTGGCTGAGCAGCCAGGTGAGGGCATCGAGGCGCTGGCCGGCCGGCACTTCATACAGCTTCTGTTCGATGGCGCTCTCTTCGTGCAGGGACTCTACGCTCACCTCCACCGGGTTGCGCTGCACGCCGCGGCTCATCTGGGCGATCCCTTCCGGATAGGTGGCGGAGAAGAGCAGGGTTTGCCGGTCCCGCGGGGCGTGGCTGATGACGCGGTTGATGTCTTCGCCAAAGCCCATGTCCAGCATGCGATCCGCTTCGTCCAGCACCAGCGTCTTGAGGTCGTCGAGCGCAAGGGTGCCCTGCTCCAGGTGCTTGAGGATCCGGCCCGGGGTGCCGACGGCGATGTGGGCGCCAAAGCCCAGGGTGGCGGATTGCGGTGCGGTCGGGGTGCCGCCGCACAGGGTCACCAGCTTGACGTTGGGCAGGGTACGGGCAAGACGGCGGATCTCGGTGGCCACCTGATCCGCCAGCTCGCGGGTCGGACAGAGCACCAGCGCCTGCACGGCCAGTCGGTTGACGTCCAGCTTGGCCAGCAGACCCAGGCCGAAGGCCGCGGTCTTACCGCTGCCGGTTTTCGCCTTGGCGATCAAATCTTTGCCGTCGAGCACCAGGGGCAGGCTCTGGGCCTGGATCGGGGTCATCTGCAGATAGCCCAGGCTGGCGAGGTTGTCCTGCAGGGCGGAGGAGAGGTTCAGGCTGCTAAATTCGCTGTTGTTCACAAAAGGACTCTATATCGGAAAACCAGAAATGGGGGTGCGCGGTGCGCAAGGGGGCGCATCATACCAGAATGTGCCGCCGGATGCGGTGAATATTTGAACGGTTGGCGTCATGGGTTGCCGATGGAGGCTTCTGTCCGACATTCCGCACCTGATTTAGGAATAAATTTGCCGATAGCGCTCACCCAATACCTCCAAAATGATCTGCTGGTCTCCTGTTAGCTCCGTTACTTGTGGCGGAGCTTCTCCCAGTCGATATTCATGGATGCCACCAAAGCGCAA